>NZ_JCADBW010000036.1:0-16948 GCF_059264685.1 Faucicola sp. SE7633
AATAAGGCTCGTCACCTTGGGTTAATGCAATTTCATACCAGTACTTTGCTTGCTAGCATAGTGCATAATTTAAAAACTGCCCTAGGCTTGAAGCGAAAATATGGGGTCGCTTAGGGTTATTGTGTCTGTTGGTTGGTAAAACTAGCCAATAGACGTTAATTTACGGCAATTTAGGAGGCTTTTATGCCAATTCGGTGACTTTTTTCGCTTCTTTAACACCAATTCCTGTTTTTAGTTGAGTTTGAAATTGGTGTCGAGAGATGGTCGCTGGTTTGTGCAAAGGTCTCTAAATAATAGAACAAATTTAGTTCTAAATAGATTTATATTTTAAACCAATTAAGTTTAATAATGGAAATAAATTATGAAAATATTAACTCCAATATTGTTAGTCGGTTCAATAGGGTTTGCTAGTCTTGCATTTGCTGGGCAGTCATCAGCAACCCAAAATGGTAATTGTACTGTTTATGAAAATGGCAAAAAGACAGGTAGTATTAGCTGTGCTTTCATCACATCAAAAACTGAAGCTCAAGTAAAAAATGTCAAATCAAATGACTTTAAACAATGCAAGTTTGATAACCCAAAATATGGTGAAGCTTCAAAAACTATTTTTAAAACAGTAATCCAAGCAAAAGGTTACCAAGATATTATCAATAATCAAGAAAGCTATATTTGTAGTGAGAGTGGTGATGGATGGGTCTTATCTGGTGCAAATACCTCGAAGTATAACGGTAAATCCATACCAACAGTTTTCCGTAATGCAGCTAACGGCAAAGTGACCAGTGCCAAAGATATTAAAGAGGCCTTGATTGGTGAGAATATGGGTTCATCAGCAGAATTCCTTACCTGCGTAACACCGACAAATTCTAAGAACCTGTTCACAATCTTTTTAATAACTGAAGTTACGCACCGCTCATAGCCTTAAGCTGGGCAAAAGCCGACTGATTAGCAGATACGAGTAACTTCAAACGCAAAGCAAAATGATTCAACTTGGTTTTGATTTTCAAACACTCAAGCTTAAACACCGCATACGTGGCTAAAAAGATATGATTAAACCGTGCCCTTTGGCTATGCACAGGGGACCTACCCAAATTGGCATTTTGCTTTAACGACTTATGATACACTTCAACCTGCCATCGTTTTTGATAGCTGTTGATAAACGTATCCTTGTCGCATTGTAAATCTGAGCAGACCAGATATAAAATCCCTGTGCTACCGTCCTTGTTTGTAAAGACTCGGCGTAATAACAAGACTTCATCATGGTAGTCATTTAAAAAGCCGTGAACAGGGGTATTATCGGGTAAATTAGATTCATCAATACGTACAAAGTTACCTTTTTGTCTATCATCAGGGGTTAAAGCCACTAAGCGATTTGACTTTAATGCAAAGATAAAATGCTTATTGGCTTTACGAATATGTTTGAATGTTGCATTGGCTTAAAACCATGAATCGGCTAATACATAGCTAAATTTGACTTGGTTTTTAACTGCCATGTCGAACATTTCCAGCAGTCGCTGATTTTTGGTTTTATCGCTTTTACGTTTAATGTTGCCTTTGTCATCGGTAAAGACGTTGGGTTTGGTGATGATGTCAAAGCTTAAGCGTATGTCGATGTCTTTGCGATGGTATAGACAGTTAAGTAGATTAATACCTTTGATGTTTTTATTTTGGGTATGGTCGTAATGCCAACAGTTGATGTCGTCGACGCTTGTGTGCGGTTTGGGCTGTATGGTGTCGTCAAAGATGAGATAGCCTGTGGCATTGGGTGTGGCATTTTCATGCTGTCTTAGCATGGGTTTAATCAGTTGCCACTGTTCTTTGGCGGTGAGTGTTTCGTTGTTTAAAAATCGGGTGATGCTGTCATGGTAGATGCTCCCTTGTAGTAGGTTGGCAAGTCCTGTGGCAGTGGTTTGACCAAAACTTGCGATGAGGTAGTCGCTGTAGAGTTCTATCATGTCTTTATTCATTTGTTTACTCTCGGTGACTAGTTTTTTTGTTATGATAACGCTTTCTTAAAGGGCTGCGTAACTTCAGAAGTTAATTTTTTTGAGGAATTTGATTCTTGGAAAGAGGGTGAGTAAGGTTGTTTTATTTGCATGTTCCTAGTTTATTCGGATGAAGAAAATGATATTGAATCAGTCACTAGAGGACAGAATATGCCAAAGCAGCCAACTGGAGGAACCGGTAATTCAATTCAAGAATATCTCAGACGACAATGGCAAAGGAATAAAAATGGATAATCAAACCAAATTGATACAGTTTGCCGAACACTTTAAACAAGCTGATGGCTTGCTTATCACCGCAGGGGCAGGGATGGGCGTGGATTCAGGTTTACCTGACTTTCGGGGCGATCAAGGCTTTTGGAAAGCCTATCCACCGCTTAAGCATCTGGGCAAAAGCTTTGTCGATATGGCAACGCCCGAGCTTTTTTATACCGACCCAAAATTGGCATGGGGGTTTTATGGGCTACGCATTAATGCTTACCGAGCAGTAGAGCCGCATCAAGGCTTTCATCTACTCAAACAATGGTCAGATACCTTGCCAAGTCTAATACATGGCTCATTTGTGTTTACCAGTAATGTCGATGGTGAATTTCAAAAAGTTGGATTTGAGGATGACCAAGTATTTGAATGTCATGGTTCGATTCATTGGTTGCAGTGTTTGGATAATTGCACGCAAGCTATTTGGTCAGCGGACGATTTCAAGCCCGTAGTCGATGAAGAATATTGCCAGCTAATCAATGAATTTCCAAGCTGTCCACACTGTGGTGGTATGGCTCGTCCTAATATTTTGATGTTTGGCGATTGGCATTGGCAATCGCAGATGCAAGACGAAAAAGAGCAGAAGCTAATGGCTTGGCTAAAGCAAGTTAACAATCTAGCTATTGTTGAGTTAGGGGCGGGGACGGCTGTACCAAGTGTGCGTAATTTTGGTGAGCGATTGATCCAGCATCCAATCAACGAATCAGTAAGCTTACTGCGTGTTAATCTGCGAGAACCGCAAGTGCCTAATAAGAGTAATTGTTTTGGGGTGAGTATGGGAGCGTTAGATGCTTTAAATAGCTTACAAGAAGCAATGTACAAAAGTTAAATTTTACATCGATATAATATGTGAATTTAAAAAAATTTTAATCAAGGAAAATATGAATGCTAGATAACCAGAAGCCAAACTATGAGATTAAGACAATAGTAGAGATTTTTAAACAGGGAAATTTAACTATTCCAGAATATCAACGTCCCTACAAATGGACTGTAAAAAATACCAATCAACTCATTGATGACATCCTACTACATCAAGAAAAGTCCAAATACCGTCTAGGTACCATGGTTGTCCATGATAATAATGGTGAGTTAGAAATTGTTGATGGGCAACAACGTTTTATAACGATACTGTTAATTGCGAAGGTTCTATCTGATGGTAACTTTCTTGATAGAGATGTTAGCCATTTTTTAAACTATTTAAAATTTAGCAATACCATTTCGCATAAAAACATCGCCAAAAACTACCAAGCAGTTATTAGCCGAGCTAGTGATATTGCAAATGAAAAATTTGCCAAATTTTTTTCAGAGCAATGCGAGATGGTGCAAATTATTCTAAAAAGCGAATCAGAAGCTTTTCAATTTTTTGATTCACAAAACGCTCGTGGCAAAGACTTAGAGCCTCATGACCTTCTAAAAGCCTTTCATTTGCGAGAAATGAATGACAGCGAATCAAGTGAAAAAATTGCTGTGGTTAGCCAATGGGAAGATATCAAATCAGAAGATCTAGCTAAATTGTTCGCTCTATATTTATACCCTATTCGGCAATGGTCAAAACGTCAATCAGCACGCTATTTTAGTAAGTCTGATATCGACATTTTCAAAGGCATTAATCTTAAGAAATCGCCAGCTTATCCCTACGCTCAAACATTAAGAATGCTGGAATCTTTTACCCAACATTATAAGAACTCACCTGATAGGTTGTTTGACAATCAAGATGTGCATTTTCCCTTCCAACTTTCCCAAACTATGATTAATGGTCGGCATTTCTTTGATATGGTTAGCTATTACCAAAAAAGCAAAGATAACCTTTTTAAGGAATTAAAAGAAAATGAGCAAACGAATCGAATAATTAGCATTTTGGATAATCAAGAATACAAACATAGAACAGGCGACAAATATGTGAGACGTTTATTTGATAGTGCGGTACTTTTTTATTGGGATAAGTTTGGGCTAATAGAGATTGAAAAAGCCGTTAAAGTTATATTTTTATGGGCTTATCAAATTCGTTTAACCCAACAATCTGTTTTTATTGAGTCTATCGATAATCACGCTAGAAAAGACCTTATGTTATTTAACAAAATTTATGAAGCAACCCATCCAAAAGAAATCACTCAGTTGTTAGTTAACTTTAAAATTGAATCAAAAGCTAAAAACAGTGAATCAATCATAAATTTAGCCAAAGAATTTCAAGGAATAAAAAATGAAAAATAACGATTTAAGCTTACTTAATTTGCAAGATTTGTTCAAAAGTAATTACGTCATACCCATTTATCAACGTGATTACGCTTGGACAGAAAAAGAAATTAATCAAATGCTTGATGATATCTTTAGCGTCATGAACAGCAATGATAACTATTATATTGGCACGCTGATTGTTTACCCACGAAAAAATGGGAATCAAGTTGTTTATGAAACGATTGACGGGCAACAACGAGTCACTACGTTGATGATTTTATTGACCTATGTACTGAAAAATGAAATCTTTAAAGACTATTTTAAAGACAAAACCTTGATTCCAAATTCACCTGAATTAATTTCACACTTAAATTTTGACAGTCGTGAACGCTCGACTAAAAGCTTAAAGTCATTAGTAAATGGTGAAAAGGGTGATGCGGTCGATAATATCACTCAAGCATATGACATCATTCATAAGTTCTTATCAAAAAAATCTGAAGCGGATAAGCAGCAATTTATAAATTATCTGATGGACTCCGTTAAAATTTTGCGTGTAGAAGTGCCAGAAGACACCGATTTGAATCATTATTTTGAGATTATGAATAGCCGTGGTGAACAGCTTGAAAAACATGAAATTCTCAAATCCCGCCTTTTAAATATAATCAAAGATGATAAACCCGCTTATCAACTGTTTGCAAATATTTGGGAAGCTTGTGCCAACATGGAACGATATGTTCAATATGGCTTTGATAATACTGTTCGACAACAAATATTTGGTAATGATTGGAATAGGCTGTCGGCACAAAACTTCGATGATTTAACCCAATGCTTTAAAGAGAAATTTGAAAACATTAAAGATGAAAACCTTAATAGTGAAACTAATAATATTTCTTTGGCAAGTATTTTAGAAAACCCAAATATTTTTATTCAAAACGATGAAGAAAATAAGAATAAAGAAAAGCCTGATAGATTTAATCCTGTAATTAATTTTCCAAATTTTTTGTTAATCGTGCTTAGAATTATGACTAAAGATTCTAAAATCAGGCTCGATGACAAATTTTTGTTAGACAATAACATTTTTACTTCTCATGTAAGTACACCAGAGCAAGTTAAAGCGTTTGGCTATCTATTGTTAAAAACCAAATTTTTATTTGATAAATTTGTGATTAAGCGGGAATACTTTGAAAACCGTAATCAATGGAGTCTCAAAAGACTTAATTCGTATAGTAAGGATTCACAGTCTTACATCAATACAGTAAGCATTTCAGATAAAGATGAAAGTGCTGAACTCAACAAATCATTAATTATGATTCAAGCCATGTTTCATGTGTCAAACCCAAGTCAGACTTACAAAAATTGGCTATTGGCGTTACTTAATCATCTAAATGGTATGGATATCCAATCTGACTGTCAAACAGGTCAAGAACTTTATGAATATCTTGAAAAGCTTGCAAAATGCTTTATGGCTTACCGTTATTTGTCGTCCTCAAAGTTAGAATTTGATGAGATTATCGCAAAATCAGAAGAGAGCATAGATTTCAATAGTAACAAAATAGATGAATCAAATTTGAATAATGGGACACAGATTGAAAACTTTATTTTTAACTATTTGGATTTTATTTTGTGGAAGGATGAAAGTTTTTATAAAGCTATTTTAATTGAGAATGGTAATGACAAAAGTATTTTTGAAAAAATTAAAAACTTTGAGTTTACCTTTAGAAGCTCTGTCGAGCATTATTATCCCCAAACACCTTTTGAAAATCATGACCTGTTAGATTCCAATATATTAAATAGTTTTGGCAATCTTTGTTTAATATCAAATAGCTCAAATTCAAGACTGAATAATTTTAGCCCAGAAGCTAAAAAGGACCATTTTAAAGCAAATGATATTGCTGAAAGTATTAAACAGTCAATTATGATGAGCTACCCAAAGTGGAGTTCTAGCGAAATTAAAGACCATGGTGATAGAATGATTTCTATTTTAGAAGAAAGTCTAAAAAGAAATTAATTTATGCCCAAAAGTAAGGGCAAAACCAGTTTTATCATCATCGATGCTCAAAGCGTAAAAAATACAGATACCGCCAAACACAAAGGCTATGACGCAGGAAAGAAAGTATCAGGGATTAAGCGCCATATTGCGGTAGACAGCCAAGGCTTGCCGCATGCTATCTGTATTACCACTGCCAATATCACCGACCGTGAAGGTGCTAAAACGTTACTTCGTCAACATGCTAAACGCTTAAGCCGGGTAAAAAATGTGATGGTTGATGGCGGTTATCGAGGCGAGGCATTTGCCAATAGTGTAAAGACCCTTTTAGGCGAAACCGTTACCACAGAAGTTGCCAAAAGAGATGAACTGCATACGTTTAAAGTCATACCAAAGCGATGGGTTGTAGAACGTTCGTTTGCTTGGCTTGAGAAAAATAGACGTCTATGGAGAAACTGTGAGCGTCTTTTAAATTCGAGCCTTCAATTTACCAATCTTGCTTTCATCGCTTTGTTATTGAAAAGATTGTGAACAGGTTCTGAGAGTGGGGTAAGTAAACGTAAAAATTACTAGTTCATCTTCACTAGAGTCACTTTTTGGTAAACAAGTGGGCGGAATGTAAAAATTTACATTAGAATTTCCATTCTCTGGAATTGCGAAGTTAAGACATTCGTGAAAACCATTTCCACCAATATTCTCTTCATGAAATCTTTTAAGATAATGGTTATATTCTTTAAATGTTGGAAGTCGTGAGTACTTTAAATGTGGTGGTAGAGATTGACGATTATCATAGTTGGTCTTAATTGCTAAAAATCTTACCATTTCTGACTCCATAGAATGTCTTGTCTAAATTGAATTATTAAGTGGAGTTACGCAGAAAGAATAGAAATACTACTATATATTCGGTTTTTGGAGATTTAAAAACGCAACATATAGATGGTTTGCGTAACTTCAGTTATTAATTGATTATCCACTGAATTACATAGAGATTTTCGAAGCTACTTTTACGATGCAACGCATTTTCAAGACCACTTATCAAAGCATCCCGCTGTGCTGAAATCTCATCTTCCACATCAAAAATCCTCTGACGCATTTTACGCTGCTCTCTTTCGGCTTGTTTGACGGCTTCTTGTCTTTCTCTTTGCTCTTCAATGGTGTTGGCTTGGCGAGCTTCACGTTGCAAGCTTTTTACCTTTACTTTGATATCCTCAAGTGCCAGTTCGACGGCTTTCAGTTTATCTTCAGCCCATTGGTCAATCTTATCTTGTTCTTTCTTAAAGAAAATTTGATTGGCTTCTAAGGCTTGACTGAGCGTAGATTGTCGTTGTAACTCAATGGTCGGCATGAATTTATCCATAAAAATAGCTTGATTCATATCAATCGGGGTATTGACCACTTGAGCGTCCAATCGCATGAGGCGTTGACATACTTCGGGAGCAAGCACCTCGCCCGTATCAGTCATTGCCGTGATAATCAAATGCTCTTCGATATCAAATGATTGTAAGGTCAAGACATTGACTGCAAGCCAGCCTGATTGTCCGATGAGATTATCAAGACTTGAAACTTTTTGTGGATAATGACTATAGTCAAATTCGATAGCAGTATTGGGTGTGGCAAGATGCTTGGCTTGGTCAAGCACATACTCACCAAGCGGATGCGTTAGACGGTAGATATAGGTCTGTTCTGGTATACTATCGCCTTTACGAATCAGTTGATAGCGACCTGTTTTGATATCGAGTATAGGGGAAGTATGCAGTACAAAGCTTAATTCGTTTTTAGCGAACCTAGCAAAGGGGGCAAGCATCGCTTGGGTAATTAGCCAAAAGAATTGGCTGATACGGTCAAGTTGTTCTTCAGCTCGTTGTTTTTGGATTTTGAGCAGATCGTGAATATCGGCATCAAAGTGCTTTAGCAGTAACTCACGAGTCTGTTGCATCTTTTGGTTAATTTGATTTTGTAAGTCTTGTCGAAGCTTGGCAAAACTGTCTTCAATCTCATCAGGGGTACGGCATTGGTCATAGATTTGGGCGATACGTTGCTCAAAATCAATGCCACTCTCGATAGTACCTAAGATTTCATTGGATGCCCCAAATACCCCATCAAATAACGCAAATTTTTCGGTCAATAACTCTAATACCCGCTGATCAGCGGCATTTCGCTCGTTTAAGAAGTTCACTACAACCACATCAAATGCTTGCCCATAGCGGTGACAGCGACCGATTCGTTGTTCCACACGTTGTGGATTCCAAGGCAAATCATAATTGATTACCAGAGAACAAAACTGTAGGTTTACCCCTTCAGCCGCTGCTTCAGTGGCAATCAATATCTCAGCTTCATGTCTAAAGGCATCAATCAAAGCAGTTCGTCTATCAATGGCGGGCGAGCCAGTTACTCTATCACTGCCAATATGCTTGGCGAGCCATTTTTGGTAGATGCCTGTGTTGACGGTGCTGCTATTTGTACCATTAAAGGCGATAACCTTACCCCCAAAACCGTTGGCTTGCAAAAATTCCATGAGATAATCTTGGGTACGCCGTGACTCGGTAAAGATAACGGCTTTTCGGCTTGCTCCCATTTCAAACATTCGAGCGAAGCCTTGCTCAATGGCAGTGAGCAAAGCAAATGATTTTTCATCTTCATGAATTTGGCGGGCAAGCTCTAAGTAGGTATCAATCTCGGCAATTTCTGCGGTCAGTAAATCTATATCGACAGGTGTACTTTCACCTTCTTCAATCTCGATTTCTTCGAGTAGTTCTTCATCTAGGTCATCTTCAGTAATAAAGTTACTAAGCCAATCTTCATCAAGCGTTTGTTCATCGACTATCGCTTGCAGACGCTTGCGAATTGACTCCAAGGTGGCGATGACAGCGGGCGTGGACGATGCCAATAGTTTACGCAAGATAATGGCAATTAGGTGCCGTTGTTGCTGTGGAAAGGCATAACTAAAATCACGTTGTAGATAAGCACTAATTAGCTCATATAGGCGTTGTTCTTTATCGCTAGGTGTAAAGGGAACAGTTAACGCATGACGATTGGTATAAGGCACATACTCAAGTACGTCTTTACGCAAGGTACGCTGCATAAATTCGGCTAGGCGACGTTTGAGCGATTCGTTATTGTTATGTTGGACAAACTGCTGACGAAACGTCTTATCATCACCAAATAGATGTTCATCGATGACGGTGCTAAGTCCATATAGCTCCATCAATGAATTTTGTAGCGGTGTAGCGGTAAGCAGTAGTTTTTTGCGACCTATCAAGGATTTTTTAAGACTGTTACCAATCTTGTTACTGGAACGATGGGCATTTCGCAATCGATGTGCCTCATCAATGACCACTAAATCCCAAGCGATTTTGCCAATTTCATGTTCCATTCGCATAGCAAAATTATAGGATACAATCGAGATTTTTTTATTGTCAAAGGGGTTATATATACCTTGCTGACGTAGTTTCTTCCAAGTAACAAAGTCTAGCACTTGCACAGGCAAGTTGAATTTTTCTTGAAGCTCTTGCGCCCATTGTTTACGCAAAGCAGCAGGGGCAATAATCAATAAGTTTCTGCGAGATTCTGCCCAATACTGGCACAGGACGAGGGCAGCTTCGATGGTTTTGCCAAGCCCGACTTCATCGGCGAGTATCACGCCTCGGCTTAAGGGGTTATTGAGAGCGAAAAGTGCCGCTTCGATTTGGTGCGGATTGACATCGACTTGGGCATCAAATAGCGATTGAGATAGTCTGTCATTGTCTGATGCGGTGCGTTTTTTGGTTATTTCCCAAGCGAGATATTTAAGCTGGTGAGGTGTTATATTGTTCATCAATGGCTCTTTAGGTGTAACTATAAATTAACCTTTAAGTTCATTTTTTAATTCAATAATTTTTCTATTGAAACCGTTGCTTTCCATCCATTGGAAAGCTCGTAAAACTCTTTTTAACTCTTGTTCTCCTAAACTACCTGTATGAGCAGCCAAATTTCTTATCTCTCTAAGTGTTTGCCATTGAAGCATAAAGTCTCGAAACCTACTATCCATGAATTCTTGGGGTAAATTACCTTTAAAGGATAATGTTTTAACAGCAACTTCAGTTTGACCAATACCTGGTGGAATGAATTTGTTGTTTTTAATTTGATTGAAATCTATTGGCTTAGGATTATTTCCCACTATTTTTTCATCGGGATAAAATTTAAAATTTCCACGATTTCTAAAAGGTTTATTGAAATAGGTGGGCATATCAATATCTAGCGTTTCTCTAATATATTGTACAAACGATAAATTAACTTCAATCTCGAATATCTTGGTAATAGGTAAAATGCCAATTGAAGTATCTATTGCTGATTTCGGATTGAGTAGAGAAAGTGTAACCGCATTAAAAGTTTGTTGTAAAATATAACTCTCAGATTCGTAATCATTTCCTAACTTCAGAATAGGAATAGAATATTTATTTGACTGAGCTAAACGTGTTGATAAAAATAAGATTAATTCATCTATTCTCTGACTGACTTCATCATCTATTTGAGTATTATTAATATTTTTTAGCTTCTTTATTTCTCTTAAAACTTCTTCATAGTTGGCTTTTGAATATAAAGCTACAATGCCCTGAGCAATAGAGGAAGAGTTTAAACTATAAGGTGCCATTTCTTCGATTTTTAAGTTAAAGAGTAATTGTTTAAACCTCTCGTCTAAAGACATATCAAAACGCCCATAGACATGGTCACAAAAATCACTGATTAACTCAAATTGTTTTTCTAAATATTTGTGGTCGGTTTTTATAACAACTAAATCGTCGAATGTTAAACTATTGCTGAGTACAATTACTGGTAAATCGTTATAATCTATTCCCAAATACTTACAGAAGCCATAGACATCCAGTTGAGAATCTATCCCTTTCCTGTGTTTTTCTATAAAAAGAGCATAACTTCTTCGTCTAATACGGCTTACCCATTCATCCGAGGGTGTTACAAGTGAAAAAAACAAAAAATTCTCACCCGTATGTCTATCAAAACGAGAGAAATTTTTGTGTATATTCTTATCGAAATCTGTATGTATTTTGGGGTCGTGTATAACCAATCCAAAAAGTGTAAAATCTTTAATTGAGTCCCTAACATAATTATAAAAATCATCTTTTGGGTTTGAGAGTATTTTAAAAGTCTCATAAGAATTCAATGGAAACCCCATACTAAACCTCCTCAATTAATTTTTTTCATTAAATTAGGACAAAATCCTTGCAAACATATCGTCCAAATACTGCTTATTATCCGTCATAAACAGCACATTTCGCTCTTTAAGCTTATCAGCACTCACAGACTTATCCACCATCTCCGCAAACGGCGTTACTGACAAAATAAAGCTATTAAGCACCAATTCCCCGCTTACCTGTGCCTCAATGGTTTTGATTTCTTGATACAGATTTATTTTGGCATCATCGACAGACATATTGCGGATGCCTTTAGGGTCAATGACGGTTAGATATTGCTTGCCCGTCTGTTTATGGACTAGCCACAACAAGAAATCTGGATAAAAATTCCCCGCTAAGGCAAATCCCAAGCCTTTATTCTTGCTACTCGGATTACGCATCAGATAAATATGATAGTCATTGAGCTGTGACAACTGTTTGGGCGAGTTGATATAGGCTTGTAAGTCATCGACAAACATCACCTCACTACTTCTGCCTTTGGTATCGTAATCGAACATCATTGGCGACCAAATGAAGGGTAGCTTGTCCGTGTTTTTGCTAAATAGGGGATAGTACAGGTGCTTGTCAAATACAATTGCTCGAAAGCCTTGGTCGGCACTTTGCCAGTTCGCCATTGCCTCGACTTTGCCATCATTGACCAATGTTTGAAGCTGTTCCAATCGCTCTTTATGCACGGCAAAGGCATCATTGTCATCCACAGTTTTGGCAGTAAAGGTGTATTTGTCGCAGAATTCGATGGGGAAATCAGCATCATTAACGTCAAACTCTCTAACCTCATAATACTGACGCTCGTAGGCATTTTTGATGGTTTTGTAGAATTTATCCATATAAGCTTGCAAAAGCTCAAGTAATATCGCTTGCTGAGCCTGTACCGCCTGCATCCCCGTGCCAAGTTTGCTGACATCGGCATACAAGGTGTACCAGTCTTTTGCTTGTCCTGCTTCGGTGGTGTTATCAATTTTTTGTAGACAAAAATCTCGCAGACTATCAACACTCAATTGCAGATTGGGGTAGCCTCGCTGAAATTTGTACTGCTGAAGCTGTAGATACAAGTCATCAAAATCAAAGAACGCCATAATATCAGGGCTGATTTCATGCTGTTGTCGATGGTCTTCGATGGTGGATGATTCCCAGCTTTTATCCGTGTTAAAAGCTTGCAGGCGTGGGTATAGGTCTAGCACCACTTTGATGGGTTTGATTTTGCCTTGATATTCGGGTGGGATTTTGAAAAGAGATAATTTAACCTTTTGCTTAAAGCCATTGGCTTGGTTGTCTTTATACCCGTCTTTGAGTACCAAGGTTTTGAGTTTTTGGGCAGTGACTTGACGCTTTGTATCAAAATCCAAGGTCAGTAAATCTTGCTCAAATTCAATCCCTTCATCAGTGAGATACTCACGGAATTTTTCCATGTAGTCAGCGTGCAAGCCAAAGATATTGAGCGTTTGCAGTAGATTAAGTCTTAACGCTTTGTTCTGAGCATTGCTGTAGGTGTTGCGATCAGTACGTTTGAGCGAAAAATTCTCACCTTTTAGCCGTACCCCACGACCAAATAACTGGATAATCTGTGAGCCTTCGCCACTCCCCATATTCAGCAAGCCCATTGTCGAAACTCGCCAGCTACTCCAACCTTCGGTAAACTTGCGAGAGCCAATGAACAGATGGGTCTTGCTATCAGCATCATTGAGCGTGTTAAATAAGCTCGGGCTGAAGTCATCAGTACGGGTATTCAAATAAAAGTCTTTGGCGAATTCTTCCGCGGTATCAAATAAGTTTTTCTCATCGCCGACGTTAATCACCCCAAATGGGTCATTTTCACCGACTTGCAGACGCAATTCTCCCGTATTTTGGGTAATACGAATCACATTGAGACGATGATTGCTCTGGGCATTAAAGAAAGTCTGCAATATGTCTTGATAGACTTGTTTGGCATCTTGCCCAAGTAACGCATCAAATCGCTTATGAAAGATATTGTTGCCTTTGGCATCTAATAATTGGTCTTTGTTGGTGATTAAATCATGAATCCACTCTGTATTGCGGGCTTGGTTCTGTGGGTCTAGGAAGTTTGCCAAAAACTTGATAATGGTCAAGATATCTGAGTTTTCGTCATTCACTTTGTTACCGACAAATACCCATAATGGATTTTCTACCATAAAAGGTTCAAGGGCTTTGGTGTTCTTCTGATACAGGTATTGTTGTTGGTAAAAAGTGAGCAGACAGGCAGTGAGATATAGATTTTCTTCGGTCTCATCCCGCTCTTTTTTCATGTTCAAGATGCTGACTTCTTTGCCAAATTGATCTTTGTAGAAATGCGGATATGAGTAGTCAAAGATAATGCCTTTGGCGTACACCTCTTTGAGGGCTTCACGACGAGCTTTTTGTTGTTCAAGTTCATCAAGGGCAATGGCTTGTAGTTGGCTTTCACTAAGATTACTGAGTGCGGTCTTACCATAATTGAGCTTAGCTTTGGCTTTAAGAATGTCTTCTTGCTGTTTGGTGACGTTTTTGGCTTTGCTCACCGCTTGCCCAAAAGTGGCTGAATACTCAAAGCTAAAGCCATTTTTGGTCAAGGTATCCCGATATGTCATCCATACACCACCTGACGACGCTCCCCGATGCCCTTCGTCAATCAAAACCAAATTATTACCTTCAAGGCTTTCGGCAGCGACTGTCTTATCACCGTCCCGCTCGGCAAGTTTGTTGATATCAATGATTTGCACATAGTCAAACATGGCATCACGGCTTTTGCTCTTGTCGAATATCATGGCATTGATACCCGCCAGCCCAAACTCTTGTAGATGTTGCTGACTTAAGCCTTCATTCGGCGTCAGTAGTATAATTTGGTCAATCTTTTCGCTCACAGTTTGATGATAATGCTGATACTGCAAAATATTGACATGCATAATCAGCGTTTTACCGCTACCTGTGGCGTTCCAGTAAGCAATTTTGTTCAGGTCATCGGCGATATACGGCTGTAGTTTTTCGCTCTCGGCAAGCTCGGTATTAAACTCAGCCAAAACTTCATTAAGCTCAATGAGCATCTGCTCACGATGGTGGTAATAATGGTCAAGGTAGTATTCGGTAAAGAGCAAGGCAAGGTATTGAAAGTATTTAAGATTCAGCTCAAAACCTTCTGCTTCATTACGTTTTTCGGTGACTTGTTGCCAATGCTGGACGATGTTACGGTCATAACGGCGTAGGTCGTCATCGCTAATGCTGTGCTTGTCTGTGTGCAAGTCTTGGGTCAGGCGCGTAAAAAACTTGGTTTGCCCAGCATTATCGCCTTCAAGCTCAATCCCTTCATGAATGGCATCATCGAGTAGGGTTTGCATACCTCGCAAGTTATTCGGGTTAAACTTTGACCATAGCCATTTGTTCAGAATTAATTGGTCATGAAAATTGATTTTGACAATTTTGGCTTTGGTCTCTTTTTTTTGTTTAGCGTTCTTTGCCACAATATATCCCCTTATTCTTCAAACATCTTGTCAAAGAACGTCTGTTCGATTGAGCGGATTTTGAGTTTTCGCTCGCCCTCTTCGGTATGGATGAATGGGCTTGGTATGTTGTGGTCGCCATTGAGGTAGATTAGCTGATATTCCTTATCTTTTGGATTGACTTTAAGACGCTCAAGTAAGGTTTTTTCAAGTTTGTCATAGCCGATGATGCTGGTATCACGCCAAAACACAAGGGTCTTGTCGCCTGTGCGTAATGTGCCCTCAATAAAGACATAGCCACGCTCTAGCTGATAGTCGATGTTTTGCACGTTTAAGCCGATGAGGTAGTTGAAGGTATCGACGAGGTCAATGGGCTGGGTGGTGTATGCCCCTGCCGAATCGCTAGTGATTTTAAGCTGATAGTCGAATGGTTTGGCAAAGTCGGCGACACTTAGCAGTGAGCCTTTGCTCTCAATATCGAGCATGTAGTGCATAAGGTAGTCGTCTTTTTGGGCATTGTTCATGCTGTCAAAGATTTTTTGCTGTTGCCCTGTGCGTCTAAGTTCTAGGTTGTTAAGGGTGTCTTCGTAGCTTTCGAGTTTGATGACTTTGAGACAATGGCTGATGCCGTTGTATGGGTTTTGGTTTTGGGCATCGGCATTGGCGGTTTTGCTGTCTTTGGGTAGGGCGGGCTTGCCGTCTTTCCAGTTTTCTGAATAGATGACTTTTTGGATACGGGGTTTGATGACGGTGTTAAAGTATTCGCCTTGTTCGATAAGGATATATTTGCGGTTGCCATTGTCTTCACGGTTGAGGGCAATGGTAGCATGGGCGGTTGTGCCAGAGCCTGCGAAGAAATCGAGAATAGTTGCTGTTTTCTTTGATGTCATTAAAATAGTATCAGCAACTGTATGTAGCGACTTTGGGAAATCAAATAATTTTTTCCCTAATACATTATTAAGAATTTTAGAACCGTAATCACCAGCAATATATTTTGTGTCGTCCCAAATAGTTTTATACCTTTCAAAATCTCTAGTTTTTTTGATTTCTAAATCACCATTTCTAAGCGTTTCAACTTTTAGCAGATGTCTAATTTCTTCAACACTTTGTAGAGCGTAAGTCCATTTTCTTTCCACTCCATTACCATCAACTGGATATACAGCTATAATTCCATTCGATAGTTTTTCATTATGCGGAGGATGAAAATCATCTGAGCATACATCGCCAAAACCTACTATTTGCATATCTTTTACAAAAATAGGATAAAAACAATTTTTAGCTGTATTGCGCTCTGATTCTCCTCCCCAGTTTCTAAAGTTTGTCCATTCTTGATTCTCTAGTGGAATGGGTTTTCCTTCTGACTTTTCTCCCTTTCTAGAAACAGTTAGAGCAAACTCATTATTGATTGAAATATATCCGCCTTGAATCCCTTTGGTATTGTGACGAATTGCAATTGTATTATGATCAAAGTTAGAATCAGAAAATATTTGTCTTAAATCTAAACTTAGACGAACATGTTCATTCTCGTCAATAGCACAAACAAGAACACCTGTATCAGCCATAAAAGGTTTACTTTCATTAATACGGTTATTCATTAAAGTTAGCCAAGATGAATGTTTAAAATTATTTTTAGAAACCTTTGCACGAACAAATGCACAAAAGTTTGTAAAAGTGATATAATACAGTAAAATCAAACAGATGGCAAAAGACACGAATATGGCATGGAAACAAACAGGGCAACTCTCCCTAGCAGACAGTCTCATTAACGCTCACAAAGCCATCGAAGAACTCGATGAACTACATAACCTAATCAACTGGCAAAGTATCGAACACACCCTACGCCATGTCCATAGCAGTGACCGTGGCGAAAGTGCCTTTCACCCTGTCATCATGTTTAAAATCTTACTA
>NZ_JCADBW010000037.1:0-14342 GCF_059264685.1 Faucicola sp. SE7633
ATATTGCTAGTCCAAGACTTAATCATTTAAGCATAACATCTTGAGGGAAAAATTAATATTATACATATATAATTTAAAAATTTTTAATATTTCAGAGTCAGCTATTTTTATGGGCTAAAATTGCTTAGATCGGGCAAGATTATGCTGAATGGCTGACCAGTATTATAATATTATCAGTACACTTTGTCTTGTTTTATGGACAATTTAAACGGTTTTTAATCTTACTATTTAAATTAAATAAGATAAGGCTAGTTTCTGGATTAATTTAAAATTTCTTGTTTTAATTTAGCTGTGCGGATAAATTACTATTCTGGTGCAGTGATGCCTTGTTTTTAGTAAGGATAAAATATGCAAATATTATCGCATCGTGGCTATTGGCTAAAACCTGAGCAAAAAAACACTCAAGTTGCATTTGAGCACTCATTCGCGTTGGGATTCGGCACAGAGACCGATGTAAGAGATTATCAAGGTAAGTTAGTTATATCACACGATATAGCGACTAAAAATAGCATATCGCTTGAAGAATTTTTAACGCTGTACAAAAAATATTCAGCAGATTTGCCATTAGCGTTGAATATTAAAGCAGATGGTTTACAAGAAAATATTAAGTCAGAATTAAAATATTTTGATATCGAAAACTATTTCGTATTTGATATGTCTGTACCCGATGGGTTGATGTATTTAAAAGCTGGTTTGAAAACATTCACCCGGCAAAGCGAGTATGAAAAACAGCCTTCATTTTATGAAGAGGCTAGTGGGGTATGGCTGGATGAATTTCATAGTCACTGGATTGATCTTAATGTAATTAAACAACACCTGCAACATGGAAAGCGAGTTTGTATCGTTTCACCCGATTTGCACAAACGTGATCATTTATTTGAATGGCAGCATTATAAAGATATCATTACCTATCTAGACTATGATGTGTCTAACCTTATGATTTGCACGGATTATCCAGAAGAGGCTCGCAGATTTTTCTATGACAACTAAAATAAAAGCCGTCATTTTTGATATGGATGGCGTTTTGATAGAAGCAAAAGACTGGCATTATGAGGCATTAAATCGTGCTCTTGAGTTAGTTGGGATGCAAATTAGTCGCTACGACCATTTAATAACTTACGATGGTCTTCCAACGAAAAAAAAGCTTGAGATGCTGAGTGTAGAACGTGGCTTGCCAGAGAAATTACACGGCTTCATCAATGAAATGAAACAAATTTATACAATGGAAATTGTTTATGCTCAATGCAAGCCAAGATTTTATCATGAATTTGCGTTGGCAAAGTTGAAACAAGAACATTATCAAACTGCTGTTTGTTCGAATTCTATCAGAAATACCATTGAAGTTATGATGCAGCAAGCAGCATTAGAACCCTATTTGGATTTTTATATTTCAAATCAGGATGTTACTGTGGGTAAACCTGATCCTGAAATGTATAACAAAGCTATCGAACGCATGCAATTATTGCCCACAGAATGCATGATTGTTGAAGACAATGAAAATGGCATCAAAGCTGCCCGAGCTAGTGGCGCTCATGTCATGGTTGTGCAAGAAGTTTCTGACGTTAATTATGAAAATATTAAACAGCATATTGCTAAATTTGAGAATTAATAAAAGGAGTCGATATGCTCAATATTGTCATACCCATCTCTGGTAGCAGTAAATTCTTTCCAGCCGAAGATTACATATTTCCCCAGCCATTAATTGAAATTAATGGCAGAATGATGATTGAACATGTGATTGATAATTTAAAATCCATATCCATGCCCCATCGTTTTATATTTATATTGAAAAATAAAGATATACAACAATTTCATTTAGATGATATTTTAAATCTTCTCACGGCGAATCAAGCGGTCATTATTGGTTTAGAGCAACAAACCAAAGGAGCAGCTTGTAGCGTATTAATGGCGATTGATTATATTGATAGTGAAGAAGCTTTGCTCATTGTTAATTCTGATCAAGTGATTCAAACAGATTTTGACAAGTGCTTTCATGCCTTTAATGAATATGATGGTGGCACATTATATTTTAATTCGGCTCATCCGCGCTGGTCGTATGTTCGTTTAAATCAAGAACATCTTATTATTGAAACTGCAGAAAAGCGACCGATAAGTAATCATGCGATCGCAGGACTATATTACTTTACTCGGGGTCAAGATTTTATTGAAAGTGCGAAACGTATGATCAAAAAAGATACTCAAATTAACGGCAACTTTTATATTGCTCCGACATTCAATGAAATGGTATTGATGAATAAGCAGTTAAAAGCTATAGCACTGGAGAAGCAAAATTATCACAGTTTTTACTCTCCACAAAAAATACATGAATATGAAAGAGAGCTTCTAAGCCAAAATTAGGAAGAATGCATGCAAAAGTACCAACTTAAAGATATGGTTAAAGGCTGGTTTGTGGGTAATTTTGAACCAAGCGTTCTAAAAACGCAAGATGTAGAAGTGGCTGTAAAGCATTATCAAAAAGGCGATAGTGAAGATACGCATCATCATAAGATTGCCACTGAAATAACGGTCATTGTATCTGGTCGTGTTAAGATGAATGAAGTAATTTATGAGGCAGGGGATATTATCATCATTTCGCCCAATGAGGCGACTAATTTTGAAGCGTTAGAAGACAGCATTAATGTGGTCGTAAAATATCCTGGGGCTAATGCTGATAAGTATTTGGGAGAGGCTCAATGAGCATCAATATTGTTATTCCAATGGCAGGATTGGGTAGCCGATTTGCTAAAGCAGGTTATGCAAAGCCCAAGCCATTTATCGATGTAGCTGGCAAACCTATGATAGTTAGAGTACTAGAAAATCTAAGCTATCCTAATGCCCAGTATATTCTGATAGCCCGTGAAGAGCATTTGCACGCTGAAGCTGAACTCGTACAGCAAATTACTGATCATTATCAGGCTAAATTTATTGGTATTGATGATTTAACAGAAGGCACAGCTTGTACAGTATTATTTGCGCGTCCATTTATAAATAATGATCAACCTATATTGATTGCAAACTCTGATCAAATTGTAGATATTAAAATTACCGATTTTATCGATGATGCTAAGCATCGTGCTTTAGATGGTTCTATCTTAACATTTGTTGATAAAGAGCGCGATCCAAAATGGTCTTTTGCTCGTATAGATAGCAATGGTTTGGTGCAAGAGGTCCGTGAAAAGCAGGCAATTTCAGAACATGCCACTGTTGGTATTTACTACTTTACACAAGGTAAGACGTTTGTCGACTCAGCAATTGATATGATTGTAAGAAATGATCGTGTAAATAATGAATTTTATACTTGTCCTGTCTATAACTATGCGATTAGTAATGGTAAAAAAATCGGAATTTATGCTATTAATTTTGAGCAGATGCATGGCATAGGTACGCCAAATGATTTGATGGTTTATCTTGACATGATTCAATGAGTGCTTTTATTAATAAAGAAAGTGTTATCCAACTGCTAGCTAGCATCCGAATAGTGGGCATATGATATTGGTTAAATTAGTCAGCTAGATATAGTTAATCAATCGAATTTGATAGAAAAATTTTATAGACATAAAAGTATACTAAATCAGTTGAACCTTGCCTAAATTAGTGCCGATAACCTAAAGGTACACTTGGCTTAGAAAATAGTACTGCAAATACTGATTGGGTCAGGCTATGACTTTATGATTATTGATATTGGTTTTGTAGATTCATGAATGATTAGATGAAAAAGTTATGCTTAAAATTCAACACGCCGTCATCCCTGTCGCAGGCTTTGGCACGCGCATGCTGCCGCTGTCAAAGGCTGTACCGAAAGAGTTATTGCCACTGGGCAACAAGCCTGCCATTCAATACGTTGTTGAAGAGGCGATTGCAGCTGGGTTAAACCATATTGTGCTAGTTAATCACGCCCAAAAAATGGCAATAGAAAATTACTTTGATAGCAATAACGAATTAGAAACTCAATTGCGTAACAAAGGCAAAGATAAATTAGCCGATAGTCTCAATTGGCTGCCTGATGGCGTGACGGTGAGCAGCGTGCGTCAAGGCAAACCATTAGGCTTAGGACATGCGGTGCTACAAGCCCGTCATATTGTTGGCGATAACCCGTTTGCCGTATTGCTACCCGATGTGATCATCAACCCATTTGCCAGCGATTATGCCACACAAAACCTTGCTTATATGCTTAAGCGTTTTGCCGATAACGGACAGTCGCAAATCTTGGTCGATCCTGTCGCTGAGGCGGATATTCATAAATATGGCATCGCAAAATTAGAACACAATCAAACGGTTGCCAAATCTGGTAGCAATCAATCGTTTAGCGTCACAGGTTTTGTTGAAAAGCCCAAGCCAGACAATGCACCGTCGAATTTGGCGGTGGTGGGTCGCTATGTGTTTACCCCGCAGATTTTTGATTACTTGGCAAACACGCAGCCAAGTGTGGGTGGTGAAATTCAGCTAACCGATGCCATCGATGCGTTGATTGGTACACAAGGCGTTGAGGTTGCCAGTATGGTGGGCAATAGCTTTGACGCAGGCGATATGACCAGCTACATGCAAGCGTTTTGTTATTTTGCTGATAAGCTTTTGGCAGAATAACGGTCATGGTGTCTACAGCCCAAGATATCACTGTTACCAATGGTGATTGGCAGCAGCTTTGTCATTTGGCCAAAAATGTGCCAACGCTTAATGATTTATTTGCTAAGCGGCCTAGTCGCGGCTTAGAATTTCATACAGCAGCCTGCGGAATTTATGCTGACTTTAGTAAACAAAAAATTGATGACACTATTTTTGAAGCTCTGCTGAACTTAGCGCACACGTGTAACTTACCAAATCAAATCCGACAGCTACTTGCAGGCGCGCCTGTCAATGATACCGAAAACCGCGCCGCTTTGCATACCGCACTGCGCTTGCCCAAAGACAGCGTGCTATGGCTCAATGGCGTAAATGTGGTTGAGCAGGTGCACACAAGCCTTGAGCAACTTGAACATCTTGTCGAGCGGATTCGCTCAGGTGTATGGCGAGGCTATTCGGGCAAGGCAATGACCGATGTGGTGAATATCGGCGTTGGTGGCTCGGACTTGGGGCCATTGATGGCGACGACGGCACTGGCCGAATGGGCTGATACCGATATCCGTGTGCATTTTGTCTCAAATATGGATGGTACGCAGCTTGATGGTTTGCTGAAGGTACTTAACCCCAAGACGACGTTATTTATTATTTCTTCTAAATCGTTTGGCACAGTAGATACGTTATCAAATGCTAAAACCGCACTGGCGTGGCTATTGGCAAGTCATGCCAATCAAGATACCGTACTGCGGCGGCATTTTATCGGTATTTCAACTCGCCGCGACAAAATGACCGCATGGGGTATTCATCCTGATAACCAGCTGATGCTGTGGGATTGGGTCGGCGGTCGCTTTAGTATGTGGTCAGCGATTGGGCTTGCGATTGCAGTTAAGATTGGTATGGCGAATTTTCGGCAGCTGTTGGCTGGCGCGCATGCCATGGATGAGCATTTTGCTCGTGCAGATTTTCGCCATAATTTGCCTGTGATTTTGGGCTTATTGGGTGTGTGGAACAGCACATTTTTGGGTATTCATGCCCATGCAGTGCTGCCATACGATGGGCGGTTGGCATTTTTCCCCAATTATTTGACCCAGCTTGAAATGGAGAGCAATGGCAAATCGGTTAATTGGGATGGGCAAGCGGTTGATTATAATACCTGCCCGATTTTATGGGGCGATATCGGCTCAAATGCCCAACATGCGTTTTATCAGCTTTTGCACCAAGGCACACAAAAGGTTAGCTGTGATTTTATCGCGCCAATTCGCCGCTATACGGATGCCCAACAACCCAATACCAATTTGATCGAGCAACATCGGTTGTCCTTAGCCAATTGTTTGGCACAAAGTCAGGTACTCGCGTTTGGCAATCAAGCGTTGCGTCAGTCTAGCACGGCCGATGCACAGCACAATTTTAAGCAATATCGCGGTGACCAGCCCTCAACCACGCTGTTGCTAGATTCGTTATCACCCAAAACTTTGGGCGCGTTGATAGCACTGTATGAGCATAAAGTGTTTGTCATGTCGGTGATTTGGCAAATCAATCCGTTTGACCAATGGGGGGTTGAGGTTGGTAAGGTAATGGCAAATAGCGTGTTTGCCGCGCTCAATGACCCGCAAACATCCGCCAACTTTGATAGCTCAACCAATGCTTTATTAGACGTCATTCAACAGCAACAATAACTGAGCCGCTATGTTGTCAAATCAAGCCACCACGAATTTACCGCTATATGTTATCGGGCATAGTCAAGAGGCGCTCAACGCTGCGATTGTGCTGGCAAGTTTGGATCACACGGTGCAAGTGGTTGCGGACGCGGCAGCGGTTGCTGATACGCTGAGCAACTATCGCTTTGAGCCACAGCTAACGGCGCTGTGGACGTTGTATAGCCAATCTGGCCAACAACAAAAAATTACTTTGATGGCAGATGCCACAGACTTATCCAGTCATGCGGTGGTATGGCTGTTTTGGGACAGTCTAAGCGGTGATAGACGCGACGGGTTGATGCAGCAATTACAAAGCCCTCATCAGCAAATTATCATCAGTGGAATTAGCCAAGTTGGACACGTGGCACAATTTGCCGATAGCTTGGCAAGCCATTGGGTGTATTACTTACCGCTGATTTTTATGAAGGATGGGGCGAATTTTAGCTCCATGCTAAAGCCTGATATGTTGATTGTCGGTGAGAAAACCGCAGGCAGCCATCAGCAGTGCCGCGTATTGCAGTTTTTTATTTATCATGCGCAGCAATATGCCACCGCCGATATTCAAACGGTTGAATTTGCCCGTGGTGCTATCATGACGATGCTAGCGACACGCGTGAGCCTTATGAATGAGCTATCACGGTTGGCAGATAGCCTTGGCGTGAATATCCACACGGTGCAAGCGATGATGGGGCTAGATAGCCGCATTGGGCAGCATTTTTTGGCGGCAGGTTGGGGCTTTGGTGGGCGCGCGTTGCCCACTGAGCTGGCTTTACTCAAGCAGCAATTTGATGCGCATCAAGTCACCAGTCAGTTGGTCAAAGCGGTGATTGATATCAATGAAGACCAAAAAGAGCTGATTTTTCGTAAGTTTTGGCGGCACTTTGAGGGCTTTATTGAACATAAGACAGTGGTGATTTGGGGGGCAGGCTATCGCAGTGGCACGGGGCGCACAACCAATTCTGCCATTCATCCGCTATTAAAATTGCTGTGGTCGTACGATATCAAAACCTATGTGTACGCCAGCAACACCGCATTTGAGCTGGCACAGCTGTATGGTGAGCAGCCGCTGTTTGTCTGCGTCAATAATCCTTATAACAGGTTAGCCGAGGCTGACGCGCTGTTTATCGTCAATTGGTCGGCACTGCAAACACCTGATATTGAGCGCCTTAACGCGACCCCGATTCCGATTTTTGATGCCAAAAATATCATCAATAATGCCGATAAAGCGCGTTTAATAGCCGATTATTATGGTATTGGGCGGTAGTTGTAAAAAATATGCAAAAAATTTTGGTCACAGGTGGGGCAGGCTATATTGGTAGCCACACGTTAATTGAATTGTTGGAGGCAGGCTTTGTGCCTGTGGTGTATGATAATTTTAGCAACAGTCAGCCACAGGTCATTGACCGCGTTGAGCGGCTCACGGGGTGTGCCATTACCTGCATCAAAGCCGATATTTTGGACAAAAACGCATTGGCGCAGGTGTTTAGCCAGCACGATTTTGACGCGGTGATTCACTTTGCTGGGCTAAAAGCGGTGGGTGAGTCGGTGGCAAAGCCCTTGTGGTACTATCAAAATAACGTCACGGGCACGCTCAATTTGCTTGAAGCGATGGCAGCGCATCATGTCAAACGGTTGATTTTTTCCTCATCAGCAACGGTGTATGGCGACCCGCAAACCTTACCGATTGATGAACACGCGCCACGCTCAGCGACCAATCCCTACGGACAAACCAAGCTAACCATTGAGCATATTTTGGCGGATTTAGCCAAGGCTGACCCTGAATGGGGCATCGTCGCGCTGCGCTATTTTAATCCGATTGGGGCGCATGTCTCGGGGCAGATTGGCGAAAATCCGAACGGCATCCCCAATAATCTCATGCCGTATATTAGCCAAGTGGCGGTGGGGCGTTTGCCGCAGCTGCAAGTATTTGGTGATGATTATGCTACGGTGGATGGTACAGGCGTGCGCGATTATATTCATGTGGTCGATTTGGCCAAAGGGCATGTTGCTGCGCTGGGCTATGTCAAAGACGCACATGGTTTTGTCCCGATCAATCTGGGCACAGGGCAAGGCACGTCTGTTAAGCAGTTGATTGACGCGTTTGAAAGCGCGACAGGGCAGGCAGTGCCATACGTCATTGCGCCGCGACGCGCAGGCGATGTGGCTAGCTGCTATGCCAGTGCCGATAATGCCAAACGCCTATTGGGTTGGCAGGCAACGCTTGATATTACGGATATGTGCCGCGATAGCTGGCGTTGGCAATCGAACAATCCACAGGGGTATTAGGATTAATGTTTTGAAGTTATCTTACTATCGCGGCTATTGTGAACTCAAACTAGACTCTAAACTGGTTCGCTAGTTTTATGTTGGACATTAGAGCATCTAGGTTGTTTTTAGTTTCTTGAATCAGCTCAACATAGTTTGGCTGTTGAAGTGGCTCAAGTTTATCCTTTTGCATTAAATTAATCAGATCTATTTCTGGGTTAGAAAAATAGTGTTGGCTTAAGCCTATTTTATTGAATAAAAAACCAATTTTTTCTTGTGAAAGACCAAAAGTAATGCAGCCTGCCGCTAGAGCAAGGATACAACCATGATAGCGCATAGAAATACAGTATTTTGATTTTTTCAAAATATTTAGTAAAGATATCTCATCTTGCGCAATAATAGCGTTTGGAAATTGTTGCGCTGTTTTATCCTCAGCACCCAAACCAGTTTGTAGAAATATCACGTCATATTTTGGATTTTTATTAACTATAAGTTTGCATTTTTCAATAAATTTTTGATCGCTTTCTGTATGGGGATATTTTAATACAATACTAACACGATCTTCTTTTATGGGTTGAGTAAACACAGGCTGTGTCAATAAACTATATAACACTGGATCAGCAACAAATTTTGCTGTTTGATCTAATTTCAATAAGTTCTCTAAACTGGGGGTATCACGACCAGAGTTAAAAACAGCATTTTCTACGAGTAATTTCAACGATTTAGGATGAATTTTGAGATAACCTTGAGCTACTCCTACACCCAATAGTGCGTAGGGAATTTTATATTCTATTAGACATTCTATCCATTCTACAGTCTCCAAAGGATAATGCACTGCACCAAACAGACCGCCACCGCCAATCACCAACAATTCTGCACTGGCTAATAACTCAAAAGACCAAATCGAGCTTGGCGTTAAGCGTGTGCCAACGAAATCATAATCTGTAACGTTAATCCAAGACACTGCCGCTAGCTCATCAGCTTTATAGCCAAATGACATAAATAATCTAGCTAATGCGTTAGCTTGAATCATGTCGCCGAGGTTGCCGTTTCCATAGGCACCAAAAAATATTATTTTAGGTAATTGTTTGAGTGTATCCTTATTCTCTTTGGTTAGGTAGTTTGGGAAGCTGCGCCGTACTTTTGCTTGAGAAAATTCTTGAGAGTTTGTGATAGACTTTAAAATATCGATAACTCTAGGTTTATTCTTTAGTAAATTTTCAGCTACACTTTCAGATTCAACCTCTCTTTGTAAAAGAGTCTGATAAGCCAATTTTATGTCTTCTAGAGTAGCTTCTCTTAGTAGATTGTTATTTAGTGTCACCGCTGACCTCCTTTTTGGAATTAATTTATATTTTCTATTTAATATTGTTAATCAATAGAAAATTCAACACGTTTTACTGTAAAATCTGATGCTTCATCCACATCAATCACTACTTCTAAATCCTTAATATCGTCTTTTACCTCAATTGGTAATATTAAAATAAAATCGCCGTCTTTTTCAATAAAGCTGTCACTGTTTGTATAGCTTGTACTGCTTAAGCTCATACTGGCTTGATTATAACAAATATTAACTGATAGGTGGATGTGAGCACAGTTAGTTAGTGTGATGATGACCTTCCAACTGCCTTTAGCCAATGGAAAATAAGGACCATAAATTAGACATCCTGCTTGTTGAGTCGTTTTAATCCCATCCTTTTCGATCTCCCCCACAATGCTGCCAATTCGAGAATTATTTGCCCAATAAGACAGTCGGTCATCGATTGTTATATATTCTCGATTTTTACCACATATAATTGCTTTATGCTGATCTGCACTTTGTTGCCAAGTTAAATATTGGGTTTGCTGATCATTTGTAGCTTGATGATTTGTTGTGGCAAAATCAATTAATAGATTTAATAAAGACTTTTGGTCTTGATCAAAATAGAGCACAGCATCACTATCGCCTGCTACTTCACGGAATACGGGAATATCACGTGCTATCACAGGAATATGGTAAGCGGCAGCCTCAATAATTGGCAGGCCAAAACCTTCATCGTAGCTAGCAGCAATTAATGCGTTAGAATAGCCATACAGTTTTTCTAAAAATTCGTCACTGATACCTTGAAATACAAACAAATTTTCGTTTAATCTATCATGGTGGTCAATTTGTTCAAGTAGATCATCAACCAGCCATCCTTTTTTGCCAACTATAACAAGGTTATAGTCAAAGGACTTATCCCAAAGTTGCTCAAATACCTGCAGAACTTCAGCATGTCCCTTTCTTGGCTCCAGTGTACCTACCATAATAAATGTAGCGCGCTTTATTAATTCCTGCTCGATTATATGAAAATCATCAGGAAGTCCTTTAGAAGGCTGGGCTTTATCGATATTTGCACCATTATGTACGACTGAAACAAAAAACTCTCTAGGCGCTATATCAAAGCAGTTCTCTGTCAGCCATTTAGTAAGCCAATGTTTGGTATGGTTAGAAACACAAATAGCACCATTTGTTTGTTTAACAGCACCAAGCCAACGTTCAAAGCCATGTGCTGTATTTCTACGATTATCTCTTGTATCCCCCCACCATTCAGGATGAATAAGTGGTAGAATGTCATGCACTAATGTAATAATTTCAATGCCTTGATGACGTAGTTTTGCATAAAAATCTGCTAGATTCTGTTGAATACCAGGCGCGTAGTCTACCAAATAAAGCTTATCACCATAGTTAAACACTACCTCTTTAGATTGTTTTGCCTGGCTTGTTGCGCCAAACAATTGTGCTGTGTAACCCAGTGCATGGTAGTATTTTAAATCTTCCTTAGCATAAACTAAATGGACATCTAAACCATCAAACTGATTAAAAACAAACTCATGAATTAAAGCTTTGACCACACGTTGAATGCCACTTTTAGCATCTCTTTGTGCAAGCTCTGAAATATCTAAGTATATTTTGTTTTTAATTTTCTGGTACCGAATATGACTTTCTAATGCATTAACCAGTTTAACCGCTGATTTATCCATGGAAAAATTTTGTGGCTGCTTAATGGCATGTTGTTGTAATTCGGAATAAAAGAGTTTATCTGTCAGCGCTTCTTGGATTTTATTTGCAATTGATTGTGGCGAGGTCGGATCAAACGTGTGATCAAGATTGCCCATAACCTCTGGAAGGCTTGAATTATTTGAGGCTATAGTTGGACATCCACATAACATTGCCTCTAAAACAGGAAGTCCAAAACCTTCATGTAGCGATGGGAAAACAAATAAGGATGCAAGATTATAAAGTATAACTAAATCTTCATGAGAAACAAAACCTGTTAAGATTAAAGATTGTTCTACATGTAGGTTTTTAGAGAAATCTTCTAAAGTTGCTTTTTGCTGCTCATCCAAATCAAAAACGATTACTAAATTATACTGCTTTTGAATAGTTGAGGGTAATAACGAAAAAGCTTCAATTAAACCTTTAACGTTTTTTCTCTCATCACCTCCTGCCGTATACATGATAAAAGGCTTAGAAATTGAAAATTTATCTTCAATATAATTATGTAAACCTTTACGGTTATGCAAAATATAGTAGTCTTCTTTATTGATGGAACTTGAAATATTAATAATATTTTCTGGATCTAGATTAAGGTTTTCTACGCCCTCTTGCCTTGCAGATTCAGAGATAGCAAATAATATATCACAGTTATTTAATGAATCTACTTTCTCAAAATACCATTGCCTTACATGATCTTGTGTAAGATGCATCTCTGGATTAAGTAGCGGAATAAGATCATGCAAGACACAGCTGACAGATATATCTGTATATTTTAACCAATCAATTCGTGTTACGGCATCATTACCATATCCATGGCTTTCAAACATATTAATAATTAGGAAAAAATCTGGGTTAAAGCCGATTACCGTTCTTTCGTAAATATCCTCAGACAATATTCGATTAGTTACATTATCGCCTGTTAAAGGTCCCTGTGGTCGCCAAGTAATAAAGTTTTGTGGATTTAAAAAAGAACTAAAAGTGTCATAGATTTTATCCAACGTATCGGGAAAGTGTTCATTCAATAGTAGATAAACTTCATAGTTGTCACTTTGTTTGATTAAAGCTTTAACTAACGAAAGGGCGTAGCGACCAACACCGCGATCGCGACTAGCCGCCTGTGCACCTTGCATGTCAATGAGAATTTTGAAAGGCTGATTATTTGATGAGGTACCTGGATTTTGTTCAGTAGACGCATGTACAGATTGTGTATTTGCATTAAACTGCTGACCTAAATTGTCTAGCATATTTAATATCTTTTCTTGTTTGTGGTATATATTATCGATTTTATCTGAGATAGCATGCTCAAAGCCTAGAATATCAGTATTTTTAATAGTTGCTAGTAGGTATTCATCGTTTAGGAACGCATAGTAGTTAATATTAAATTTGCCCTTTAAGATCAAGTCGTAAGCTTCTTGAGAGTTGGCAAGTGAATTTGCTATATCTGCCCGCGTCATGGTTTTATTCTGTAGTGCTTCGAGATAAAATGCCAGGCCTTCTTCATCCGCTGGTCGCTGTAAAAGATGGATATATAAACTTTCTAAAAATGCTTTGTCATTTAATAATTCATGTCTATCTAATAATTTATTTTGCAATTTTTGATAACTAGATAACATATATATAACCTTATCTTTAATCAGTAAGTGGACAATAGGACAGCTAATAGTTTACCTGTAATATTTACAAAATAATTCTCATAGCCTAAGAACTAAGACTTTGCAATTAATCCATTAATTCTCGAATACAACATTGACCTTTGGCAATTTTATATTACGTCAAAAATAACGTGCTAGCGAAAAATATGAGCAAATAACTGTATAAGTGCTTTATATTGTAACAAGTAAAAACAATTTGTAAACACCTAAGCCGCGTCCCTAAATTTGAAAAAATTAAAACTCTTCCTTATTTTAACCTGAATCGTGCCGAGACTGTCTGAGCCCTTAACATTTAAGAAAATATCGACATGCCAGCAAAACAATGCACGACTAAAGTTAAGACACGCGCCGTTGAGTTGCTTATCGAATCGCAAAAAGACTACTCCTCACCCCTAGGCAGCCATACAAGCCATTGTACCCAAATTTGGTAAGCTGGTGGTTGTCGTTACGGCATTTGTAAAATCTGGCACAAGCCCAAACAAGATGGCTTACCAAAGTTTGGTGGCTGACTTCACCTCCATTAAGACGCAAACAGGCTGGGCCTATACCGCCTTTGTCATTGACGTATTTAAGTAAGTGAAACCTGATTGAGCAGGTTCGGCAGCATATTAAACAACATTGGTTATCAAAACGCTGATTTGATAGCTATGAAGCTATTGTCGATGCCGCCTGTCAGGCTTGTTGTTTTTATTATAAAACAGGTGATAATTATCGAGTCGCTTACTGCGTTAGCTGGATGATATGTTGATTGCTGAATTTAATTTTATAGAGACCTTTGCACAAACCAGCGACCATCTCTCGACACCAATTTCAAACTCAACTAAAAACAGGAATTGGTGTTAAAGAAGTGAAGAAAGTCACCGAATTGGCATAAAAGCCTCCTAAATTGCCGTAAATTAACGTCTATTGGCTAGTTTTACCAACCAACAGACACAATAACCCTAAGCGACCCCATATTTTCGCTTCAAGCCTAGGGCAGTTTTTAAATTATGCACTATGCTAGCAAGCAAAGTACTGGTATGAAATTGCATTAACCCAAGGTGACGAGCCTTATTAATGCCATAATGCAGATTAAAATGCCCAAATACCCGCTCAACGGTGTTTCTAGTTTGGCTCTTTTGGGTATTGGTATGTTTCTGCTCTTTAGTAAGT
>NZ_JCADBW010000038.1:0-13316 GCF_059264685.1 Faucicola sp. SE7633
CGTCATCGAGACCTATTACCAAACCAAAACTCCTTATCAAGCTCCCAAAGATATCGCCAATTTGCCAGCCGCACCTACAGGCTACGTGCCTGTTTATACTCAATTGCTGGCGCGTCATGGCTCACGCGGCTTGTCGAGCATCAAATATGACTTGGTGGTATACCGTATGTGGCAACAGGCCAAAGCTGATGGTGCATTGACCGAACTTGGCGAAAAACTTGGCGATGATGTACTTGCTATCATGCAAGCCAATTTCTTTTTGGGACAAAACGTTGATGGTGTGAGCTTTGATGCCAAAAAAGGTGGCTACGGCAACGAAACCCAAGTTGGTATAAACGAGCACACCGAGCTTGCCAAACGCTTACTCAGCCGTTTGCCGACGCTGTGGCAAGATGCTGCCGCGCACAATCGCCGCATCAGCGTCATGTCATCAGGGCAAGACCGTGCCGTCGATAGCGCGTATTTTTTTGCCAAGTCTTTGCAAACTCATGCACCGATGCTTGCTAACTTGGTGTATTACCCACCTGCACCTATGACGAAAACCCAGCAATCCGATGGCGTAAACCGTTATCAGCTGTATTTTCACAAGCTTGAGGATAAATTGGATGGCGTAGAAGCCACCAGCCCACTTTATCCAACTTTTGTTGAAAGCCAAAACTACCAAACGTACAAGAAAAAAGACGCGGATTTAGCCAATACCCAAGCCCAGCTTGCTGCCGACAGCCGTCTAAACGCCGCAGGACGCGTGGTGCTTGAGCAACTATTTAGCAAAACGTTTGTTGATAAAATTGCCGATGGTACGTACCGATTTGCCAACGATGGCTCAATGACGTTTGCTGATGCCAACGGTAAAGAACTCACCTTATCAGGCGACGGCAAAACCAAAATCAACTCTCTTGCTAGCGGTGGACAGATGCTGTATGAGCTCTACAGCATTGCCCCTGCAATGATGAAAGAAACAAACGGTGTGGATTTCTTGGCATATATGCCGCCTGCACAAGCCAAAATCTTTGCCGAATACAACGATGCCAGCGATTTTTATGACAAAGGGCCAGGGTTTACGGACAAAAATCAAATCACCAGCAAGATGGCAAAATACTTGCAAGATGATTTTTTTGCTAGCCTAGATAACGTCGTCAAAGGCGACACCCGTGAGGCGGCAAGATTGCGCTTTGCCCATGCCGAAATTGTTATACCGTTTGCCACCTTACTTGGCGTGAATGGCACAACCGTCACCCAGCCCACAAGCACATTGTACAACTACAGCAACAACCCGTGGCGCGGCGTAAACATCTCGCCAATGGCGGCAAACGTGCAATGGGATTTGTACAAAAATGGCACAGCATACGCCGTGCGTATGTTGTACAACGAAAAACCAACCGCATTTAAGCCTGCATGTGACTACGCCAAACTGACAACCGATAGCAATTTTTATGATTATACCAAATTACGCCAGTGCTACGGTTATCAGTCATTTTAGTTCTCTAAATATTTAAAATAGATTAAAAAATCTGCCATTGAGTGGCAGATTTTTGCTGTTTTGTTCTTCATCAAATATCAAATATGAAAAAACAGGCGGTAAGCCATGCTCACTGCCTGTCTTCTAGCCGTTTTGGCGTTAAACCGTTTGCCGTTGGTTAATGGTCAGCAGGTTGCCCACCTTGCGCGATAATCCACTCGCTGATAGCTTGGGTTTTGGCGGCAAGTTTGGCGGCATCGCCTCGGGTTTCGACGTTTAGGCGCAGCAGCGGCTCGGTGTTGGACGCACGCATGTTAAGCCGCCAATCGGCAAAATCCACCGATAAGCCGTCGATGGTGTTGGTGGTTGCCTCGCCATCGTCAAAGGTGGCGTATTCATCGGCAAGTTTTGCCAACACGTCTTTGGCACTCACACCCGTCAATTTAAAGTTAATCTCACCTGAAATCGGGTACGCGGTAATCATCTCATCAACCAGCGCAGACAATGACTTGCCCGATTTGGACAACAGCTCAATGACCAGTAGCCACGGAATCATGCCGCTGTCACAGTAGTTAAAATCGCGAAAATAATGGTGCGCGGACATCTCACCGCCATACACCGCGTTGTGCTCGCGCATGATTTGTTTGATAAATGAATGCCCCGATTTACTCATCACGGGCACACCGCCTGCCTGTGCGATGATGCTTTCGGTGTTGAGGATATTGCGCGGATCATAGACGATGTTGGCGTGCGGCTCTTTGTCCAAAAATGCCTGCGCCAATACGCCCACCAGATACGTGCCTTCTATAAAGCGTCCATGTTCATCAAAGAAAAAACAGCGGTCAAAGTCACCATCAAACGCAATCGCCAAATCGGCGTGCTCGGCAAGCAGCTTATCGGCGGTGACTTGGCGATTGGCAACAATCATTGGGTTTGGGATACCGTTAGGAAAGCTGCCGTCGGGCGTGTAATTGAGTTTTACCAAACGAATCGGCGCACCTGCCGCGATGAAGCGTTGCTCAATTTGGTCAATGACGGGCGCGGCACTGCCATTGCCGGGATTGACGACGATGGTCAAAGGCTTGAGCGCATTAACATCAATATAGCTTAATAAATGGTCGATGTAGGCGGTTTTGTCGTCGCGCAATTCGTACTGACCGCGCGTGCTGGCGGTGCTGAATTCGCCTGCCTCGGCGATGCGGCGGATATCGGCAAGCCCTGTGTCAGCGCTGATGGGGCGTGAGCCTTCGCGCACCAGTTTGAGCCCGTTGTAATTGATGGGGTTGTGGCTGGCGGTGACTTCAATACCGCCTAGCGTGTCATAGTGACTGGTGGCAAAATACACTTCTTCAGTACCTGTCATGCCCAAATCAATGACATCCACGCCAGCATCCAAAATCCCTGCAATGGCGGCTTGTTTGAGCGCGTTGCTTGATGGGCGCACATCACAGCCGATGACAATGGCATTTTTTGGCGTGGGTTTGGCAGAGTTGCCAGCCGCGTTTTGCGCGTGCGTGTCGGGTTTTAAAAACTGGGCAAATGCTCGCCCAATACGGTAGGCGATATTTTCATCAAGATTCACGCCCAATTCGCCGCGGATATCATAGGCTTTAAACGAGGTGATAGCCAGCGGTTTTAAGTCGCTGGGTTGAAAGTTGTGCGCTTGTGGCGCATCCATCGGGGCGGCAGGTGTAGAACTCATAGATTTTCTCTAAATCAATTACCAGTAAAAAAGTAAGCCATCAGCTATCGCCAAACACATCGCGGCTATAGACTTTGTCTTTGACCGTTGCCAAATCATCGTGCCAACGGTTGGCAACAATCAGCGCGTTATGCGCCAAAAACGCCTCTAAATCGGCAACCACGTCACAGCCTGCAAACGTGGTGTCGCCTTTTGCCGATAAACTTGGCTCATAAATCTGCAGCGGAATGCCGTGCTGCTGCAAAATACCGATGATATCCAAAATTGCCGAATCGCGGAAATTATCGGCATCTTTTTTCATGCTCAAGCGATAAATACCGACGCTGGCAGGCTTTTGTGCGACGATTTGCTGGGCGATGAAGCGTTTGCGCGTGTTATTGGCATCGACCACCGCGTGGATGACGTTGGCTGGGATGCCTGCATAATTGGCTTTAAGCTGCTGGGTGTCTTTGGGCAAGCAGTAGCCACCATAGCCAAACGATGGGTTGTTGTAGTGCAGCCCAATGCGTGGGTCTAGCCCCACGCCTGTGATGATGGCGCGGCTATCGAGCGCGTAGCTTTCGGCAAAGCTGTCAAGCTCATTAAAAAACGCAATGCGCGTGGCAAGGTAGCTGTTGGCAAATAGCTTGACAGCCTCAGCTTCGGTGGTGGGCATAACAAGGCTTGGCGTGTCATGTTCTTGGCTGGCTGTTTGGTACAGGGCGATTAAATTTTGCGCCAATGTGACTTGCTCGGTGTTTTGGATGTCTTGAATGCCAACGATGATCCGTGAAGGGTGCAAATTGTCATACAACGCCTGTCCTTCTCGCAAAAATTCAGGCATAAATAGCACATTGGCAACGTCGCTTGCGATATTGTTGTTAAAGCCAATCGGAATGGTGGATTTAATGACAATCGGCGCGACAGCATTGCTGGCACGTACGCGCGTAATGCTGCTGATCACTGAGGCGGTGTCAAATTTGCCTGTGGCAACGTCATAGTTGGTTGGTGTGGCGATGATGACCAAATCAGCGGCGGTAAAATCCGCGTCATCCAGCAGCACAGCGGTGAGGTTTAGATTGCCTTTGGTCAAAAATTCGCCAATCAACGCGTCTTGAATGGGCGCTTGGTTGTGTTGCAGCAGGCGGACGCGCTCAGCGTTGATGTCTACCAACGTCACACGCGTGGCAAGCTGCGGCTGAGCCAGTAGCACGGCATTCGATAGACCAACATAGCCTGCGCCGATGACGATAATGTGTTGAAACGCGCTGTTAAACGATGGGGCGACATGGGTTTGCGATTGGGACATCATAGCGACAACATGGTGAGGGTTATAAATTCAACTGTTAGCGTGTTGGTTGTTTAGCATCGTAAAGCCAAAAGTAAAGCCTTGTTTTCTTTTTTCGCAATTCTTTTTTTTACAATGGCTAAGCGGATTATCATAGGTTATCTTTATGACAGTTTTTTTATGTCGGCGTTTTTTATTTGCATGGGTTAATTTTACACTGATTGCTGTTGCCATGCGCTGGGTTAAGGGTTTGACAAAAAAACGCAACCAACGTTGAGCCATTTTCACCTATCGCTACAACAACTCAGCACCGCCACTTAAATATGTTAAAATAACAACCTGTTAAAACAGCTAAAAACGAACGGTGGTTGTGACCACTTGTGCCAATCCGCGCAAGGCGTTGAAGCCGTCGTTTTTTCTTGACTTGATTATAACAAAAGGATACGACAATGCAACCAACGGGCGAATTTTCTGATTTAATGGCGTTAATGGCGCGTCTGCGTCGCGAATGCGCGTGGGACAAACAACAAACCAACCAAAGCTTGATTCCGTATGCTATTGAGGAAACTTACGAGCTCATCGAGGCGATTTATGACGGCGACTATGAGGACATTAAGGGCGAATTGGGCGATGTGCTGCTGCAGGTGGTGTTTCATGCCACGCTGTATGCCGAGCAAGGGCAATTCACCATGCGCGATGTCATCTACACCTTGCAAGACAAGCTGATTCGTCGCCATCCGCACGTGTTTGCGCGCGATGTCTTGACCACAGAGGCGCAAGTGGCCGAGCGCTGGCAACAAATCAAGGCGCAAGAAAATGCCGAACGCGCCGCACGGGGCAAGCCACCGCGCCGCGTGCTTGATGTGGTTAAAGCCGCACCTGCCCTACAACAGGCGCAAGCCCTACAAACAGCAGCAGGCAAACTGGGCTTTGACTGGGACAATTTGGATGAGGTGGTGGCAAAACTTGATGAGGAGATCGCCGAGCTTAAAGCGATTTTGCCGCCAAACCTCGCGCATCCGTTAGACAGCCAACTTGACGCTACCACGCGCCATGCCTTGACGCTAGAACTGGGTGATTGTTTTTTTGCGTTGGTTAATATCGCGCGCAAATTGGGCATTGACAGCGAAACCGCCGCGCTTAGCTGCGTGCATAAGTTTAGATCGCGCTTTGGCTATATCGAGGATGCGCTAACGGCACAGGGCAAAACCTTGGATGACACCGACTTGGCAACCATGGACGCGCTATGGCAGCAAGCCAAACAGGCTGAAAACCACTCAAAAAATTTTTAATATTTAAAAATTAATGTTTAAAATTTTTCACAAAATGATAGCCACGCCAAACTTCAGCCGGCGTTTTGCCAGCCATGTGCTTGTGATAAGCCTGCTAAGCGGCGTTGCACTCCCTGCACTTGCCGCTCAATGTGAGCCACATTTGACCCCCGAGCAGGCATTTTTGCAAGTGCGGCCGCCCAAAGGCAGCCAAGGCATGGCACGCTTGTCGGCTCAAGCGGCTGATCCGTTGGCAGACGTGCCGCCAACCATCAATATCAACACCGCCAGTGAAGCCGAATTGGTGCAGCTTGCTGGCATTGGTGCAAGCAAAGCGCAAGCGATTATCCTCTACCGTGAGCAAATCGCGCCATTTGCCAGCGTCGATGACTTGGCACGGGTCAAAGGCATTGGCAAAGCGACGGTGGACAAAAACCGCAGCCGTTTACGTGTACGCTAAGCGTGCGTTAAGCGGTTAAATTTGCTACACTAAGCCATGGTAATCGCACCCGTTGTATTTGTTTGTAACGTCAATGGCAGTTTTGCATGGCAAAAAAATCTTCGTCTTCCTCCTCTGGCTCAACCAGCAACACAGCAACGCCTAAGCGCGGCGCAGGCTTGACGCTTGACCCCAACTTCAACCCCACCCAAGCGCGCAAACATGCCGCCCATGACGCGCGCAAGCTTGGGCTACAACGCGGCGATTTGCCCAATTCTATCAAAGAAGTCATTGCCACGCTGACGCAAGCAGGCTTTGAAGCGTATATCGTTGGCGGTGGGGTGCGTGATTCATTGCTTGGGCTTGCGCCAAAGGATTTTGACGCGGTGACCAACGCCACGCCTGCCCAAATCAAAGACGTATTTGGCAAACGCTGTCGGATTATCGGGCGGCGGTTTTTGCTGTGCCATGTGTATTCAGGGCGCGACATGATTGAGGTGGCGACGTTTCGCGCACCGCCTAGTGACAGCAACCACACCACCCAAGACGGTATGATTGTGCGTGACAATGTGTGGGGCAATATTTTTCAAGACGTGGTACGCCGCGATTTTTCTATCAATGCCCTGTATTATCAGCCGCTTGATGGCGTGGTGTATGATTTTTGTGGAGGGCTTGCCGATATCGAGGCAGGCGTGCTGCGCCTACTGGGCGACACCCAAAAACGCATTGAAGAAGACCCCGTGCGTCTGCTACGCGCGCTGCGGTTCAAGGCAAAACTGGGCTTTGGCTTTGATGCCGCGCTTGAGCGGCAATTTAACAGCAAAAATTGGGCGTTATTGGCACAGGTGTCGCCACACCGCCTATACGATGAAACCCAAAAAATGTTCACAGGTGGCTATCTGCGCGCGCTGTTGCCGCTCCTGTTTGACTATGGCGCGTTGGCGCAGCTATTGTTTTATCCGCCGACCATGCTCACGCCTCTGGTTGAGCAGGTTATGGTCAATACCGACAAGCGCATTGGCAGTGGCAAAAGTATCAACCCTGCGTTTTTTTATGCCGCAATTTTGTGGGAAAACTATTTGTATTTTTTAGAAAAATACAAGAAAAACGCGCCATTTGCTGAAGCGCAAGTGCAAGCTGCCAACAAGGTGCTAGACAAACAACGCTCAATCACCGCCATGCCGAAGTTTGCTGAGCAGTTTATCAAAGATATTTGGCTCATGCAGACACGGCTTGCCAATCCGCGCAAAAAAAACTTGGTCAAACTGTTTGAAAATCCGCGCTTTCGGGCAGCGTTTGACTTTTTGCTGCTGCGTGAACAAGTCGAGGCGCGCAACCGTGCGCTAGCCGAGCAGCACGGGCAAGCGGTGACGCTAGACCTTGAGAGCACCAACGGCATGGGGCATTGGTGGGCGTGGTTTCAGACGCTTGGCAGCAAGCAACAAGCGCAAGCGATTGATGAATTTGATATCCATGCCGTGCGCGCACGCTTTGGTAATATCGTCACCCAAACACGGGACGAAAACACCGACGCGCAAGCTGCCAAACCCGACGCACCTACCACCAATCAAGGCTTAAGCGAACAACAACAACGCGAAAAAGACCAACTGCGTAAGCTATCACTGGCCGATCACGATGCACCAACCACACCTGCCGAACCCCTATGGCAAACCAATCACGCCGATGACTGGCTGTTTGATACCGCAGACGATATAGCAGACATGGACGATGAGCCGCACCCACGCGCGAGCCACTCACAGCGCAATCGCAGCGTCGCCCATGTTGCCAGCGCCAACCTTGCTGGTGCGCGTCTGCCCGACAAGCGTCGCCACCGTGTGCCAAGCTCTGACTTGTCGGTGCTAGAGCGACGGCAGCTGGCGGCGGCACAACAAGCACCCACACCCCAAGCAATCGCTGATACTGCCACGCCCGATCCCAGTTTGGTCGATGTGGATGCGGCCAGCGCGGCAGCCAAACACCCAACCACCGCCATCGAAGTAAGCCAAGCCGATGTCAGCGTAAGCAAACCGCCGCCTAAAGCCAAACGCAGCCGTAAGCCCAAACCTGCTGCCGATGACACCACCGCGCGCGCTTTAGCCGATGCCAGCGCGGATGCCGATAACCCGCCAAAGTCAAAACGCACACGCAAAACCAAAACCGTGCGCGAAAACAGCGAGAGCAGCACCACGACAGACACCGCCCAAACAGACACCACTGACACCAAGCCCACAGCCAAACCCAAACGCGCGCGTAAGCCCAAACCTGCGCCCGATAACGCTGGCAGTGATGTAGCTGCCAGTCTAGCCGATGCCCAAACCGATAGTGCAAGCCAACCGCGGCGGCGGCGCAAAACCACCGAGACACCCACCCATGACTAAGACCAATTGGGTACGCTGCTATATCGGCTTGGGGGGTAACCTTGCCAACGCGCTGGGGAGTCCGCGCGAGCATATTGAGCGTGCGATTGCCGCGTTTGCGCGGTCGGCGGATTTTGACCACGTGGTGGTATCGTCGTTGTATCGTTCGCGCGCGTATGGCGTGACTGACCAGCCCGATTTTATCAACGCGGTGTTACGCGCTGACACCACGCTTGCACCGCTGGCGTTGTTGGATTTTTGCCAAGCCTTGGAGCAAGCGGCAGGGCGCGTGCGTGTGCGGCATTGGGGCGAGCGCAGCTTGGATGTTGATGTCTTGCTGTACGGCGATGCGATCATCGACAACACGCGTTTAACCGTACCCCACGCAGGGCTGTTGGAGCGCAATTTTGTGGTGATACCGCTGCTTGAGCTCGATAAGCATTTAACAATAAATGGGCAAAAGCTACAAGATCTACCAATCGCTGAGTATTGGGACGGGTTAGACATACTGGTTTAATAACACACGAGAAAATTATGAGCTATCTAAGCACCGAGCAAAAACCTATCACCCCCATCACCTTATCCACGCTCAATCAATACAAAGCCCGTGGCGAAACCTTCTCTTGCTTGACCTGCTATGACGCAAGCTTTGCCGCCGCCATGCAACAAGCGCAGATTGACACAATTTTGATTGGTGACAGCCTTGGTATGGTGGTGCAAGGGCATGGCTCAACGCTGCCCGTCACGGTGGCAGATATGGTGTATCACACCCAAAGCGTCGCGCGCGCCAATAGCCATGCGCTGATTTTGTGTGATTTGCCATTTTTGGCGTACGCCACCTTACCCGATGCGATTGCCAATAGCCGTGCCGTCATGCAGGCAGGCGCGCATGTGGTCAAAATCGAAGGCGGCGCAGAGCTTGTGCCTATCGTGCGCGTACTGGCAGACAACGGTGTGCCAACGTGTGTGCATTTGGGTCTAACGCCGCAATCGGTTAATCTGTTTGGTGGCTACAAGGTGCAAGGCAAAACCGACAGCGCGGCGGCAAAATTGCTTGAGGATTGTCGCGCGGTGGTTGAGGCAGGTGCAGCGATATTGCTGCTTGAGTGCGTACCTGCGACGCTTGCTGCCCAAATCACCGCTGAATTTGCCGTGCCTGTGATTGGTATCGGCGCAGGTGCAGATTGTGACGGACAAGTGCTCGTCATGCACGATATGTTGGGTGTGTACACGCGCAAACCTGCCAAATTTGTCAAAGATTTTTTGACCGATGACAGCAACCTGAGCGGCGATATCGTCGGCGCCTTTCGGGCGTATCATCAGGCGGTGAAAAATCGCGCGTTTCCCACCGCTGAGCATAGTTTTTAATTTTGAGGTGTTCATGATGAAAAATTTATTGTTATGCTCATCTTTTGCTGATATAGCTGATCAACTGACCGATTTTTTTGCTATCATCCATGCTAAATCTGTTCAAAACGTTGCATTTATTGAAGTGGCAAGCCATGTCGAATCCTACAAAGACTATATTGAACAGGCGAAAAAGGCTTTTCAGCAACACGGTATCGCTATTGAAATAGTTGATTTTTCTCAGTCTAGCGATAATATGATTCATCAATTACAAAGAAATGATTTAATTTATATCTCTGGTGGTAACACTTTTTATCTGCTTCACATGCTTAATGAAAAGCAGCTAACTAAAGTTATCATCGATTTGATTGATAATGGCAAACCCTATATTGGTGAATCCGCTGGCGCAATCATTTTATCCAAAGACATTGGTTATGTTAAGAATATAGATGATGCAGAAAAAGCACCAAATTTGGCAAATTTTAAAGCACTGGATATTATTGATTTTTATCCCCTACCTCATTTTGATAACCCACCTTTTAGAGCATCTGCTCATCAAATCGTGAATGAATGGCAAGAAAAAATCCCTTTAATGGCCTTTAATAATAATCAGGCTATTTGGGTATTGGGCAAATCAATTATTTTGAAAAATGGACAACCCCATGCAAGTGTTTGACACCACCACCAACCTGCGTCGCCAACTGGCATTACACCGCCATCAGCGTATCGCGCTTGTGCCCACGATGGGTAATTTACACGATGGGCATTTGGCATTGGTACAAGCCGCCAAACAGCATGCCGATGTTGTGGTGGTCAGCATTTTTGTCAATCCAACGCAGTTTGGTGCTGGCGAAGACTTTGACAGCTACCCGCGCACGCTGGCGGCGGATGTGACAAAGCTTAAAACCGTGGCGGCAGATATGGTGTTTGCGCCCAGCGTTGGTGAGATGTACACTCACCTACCGCCATCGGTCAGCGTGTTGGTCGGTGATATCAGCCAAATTTTGTGCGGTCGCACGCGCCCGACGCATTTTGACGGGGTTGGGCTGGTGGTTAGCAAGCTGTTTAACATCGTGCAGCCCGATGTTGCGGTATTTGGCAAAAAGGATTATCAGCAGCTGGCTATCATTCGTCAGTTGGTCGCTGAGCTGAATTTTGACATCGATATCATTGGTGTCGAGGTGCAGCGCGCACCCGATGGGTTGGCATTGTCATCGCGCAATCAGTATTTGACCGCCGATGAACGCGCCCATGCGCCGTATTTGCCGCAGCGTTTGCAACAACTGGCAACACAATTACAATCCGCTGCGTTTGCTGATTTTGCCCAGCTGGTTGATAATACGGTGGCGGATTTGAACGCGTCAGGCTTTCGGGTGGATTACGTCGAGGTGCGCGCGCCGTCGCTTGCTTCTGCCGAGGCGGATAGCGCAGATTTGGTGGTTTTGGCGGCCGCATGGCTGGGCAAAGCGCGTTTGTTGGACAATGTTGAGGTCACGCGCAAGCAGTAATCGACTTGGCTGAGCTCCTGCGCCATTTTTGCATAAGTTTTTAACCAAAAAACAGAACAGGTAATGGTTTGGGGTGCTGTTTTTGGTGTTAGAATGCTTGCCAGATGATTAAAATTTGTCAGCATTTTGCTTGCAGTCGCTCCATTTCAAATCACCTAACATTTCTACCATCGGGCAAAGGTGCTTTATGCCAACTGTGCCACATCAGCCAAACACACCCACTGAGCCAGCCGACGTACATGCGCGCGGCAAACCGCACATACAGACGCAAATCGTCATCGTGTCGGGGCGGTCGGGCTCGGGCAAAACCACGGTGCTGAGCATTTTGGCGGATTTTGGCTATTACACCATTGATAACTTGCCGTTGTCGCTGGTGCCATTGGCGGCGCAAAAACTGGTCAATGACAGCGATATTCACCAATTAGCCTTTGGCATTGATGTGCGTACCCCACAAGCCGATTTGTCAGATTTTGCGCAAGTTTATGCTGACCTTGTGACAAGCTATGGCAAAGGCTGCGTCAAGGTGCTGTATGTCACCGCGCAAGAAAGTGTCTTGGTCGCACGGTTTGATGCCAACCGCCGCGTCCATCCGCTGATGGCAAGCGCGCACAATCTGCCCAATGCCATCCGCACCGAAACCCAGCTGCTTGAGCCCATCGCCCAACTGGCGGATATCCGCATTGATACCAGCACGCTCAACACACACCACCTCAAAGAACGGGTGCGCGAACATCTGGGTGTGGACAATGAGGTCACGGTCAATCTGCTGTCGTTTGGTTTTAAGTACGGCAGCCCGATTGACGCGGATTTTTTGTTTGATGTGCGCATTTTGCCCAATCCGCATTGGCAAGCCGAATTGCAACCCTTGACGGGGCTGGATGCGGCGGTGCAAGCGTTTTTTGCCACTTATCCTGAGGTGGACGCGCTGCGCGATGATATTTTTGCGTTTTTGGCGCGTTGGTTGCCTGAGTTTTTGCACAACAACCGTCACACGGTGACCATCGGCATCGGTTGCACAGGCGGCAAGCACCGTTCGGTGTATATCGCCGAGACGTTGGGCGCGCGCTTGGCGGACACCCTGCCTGCTGGCATGGTGGTGCGCGTCAAGCACCGCGAAAAATCTAAATGGTAATTTTTAACACAATCAAAACATTATGGCTAATCTAAGCAATATCAATTTTGCAGAAATGGACATGGCGGTCAGCCGCACTGAGCAAAAAAAAGCCCACGAACGCTTGCAACAGCTTGCCGAGCCGTTGGCAAACTTGTCCAAAAAACAAATGAAAAACCTGCCTGCCAGTGAGTACTTTGTCGATGAGCTACTGGCGTTGGCGGACATCAGCAGCCACGAGGCGCGTAAACGCCAGACCAAGCGCATTGGTAAGCTGTTGGCAGAAGAAGACCCCCACACATTGGTGGCTTATCTGTTTGGCTGCACGTTTAGCCCCGAGCAGCAAGCCAAAATTGAGGCGTGGCAGACGCGGCTGACCTTACAAGATGACAACACACTCAAGCAATTTAGCAAACAGTTTTTTGCCAGTGAATACAATACCATTAAGCAGTTGCTGATTTGGCTGGCGTATGCCGATTACACCGCCGATAACGAGCTGCGCGAAGAAAGCCTTGCCGATTTGCACACCTATATTCGCCAAGTGGCGATTTTGTCTAAAGATAAATAATTGCTTTTTAAGAAACCTTTGCACGAACAAATGCACAAAAGTTTGTAAAAGTGATATAATACAGTAAAATCAAACAGATGGCAAAAGACACGAATATGGCATGGAAACAAACAGGGCAACTCTCCCTAGCAGACAGTCTCATTAACGCTCACAAAGCCATCGAAGAACTCGATGAACTACATAACCTAATCAACTGGCAAAGTATCGAACACACCCTACGCCATGTCCATAGCAGTGACCGTGGCGAAAGTGCCTTTCACCCTGTCATCATGTTTAAAATCTTACTA
>NZ_JCADBW010000039.1:0-12433 GCF_059264685.1 Faucicola sp. SE7633
TAGGGACAGTTGCCCTGTTTGTTTCCATGCCATATTCGTGTCTTTTGCTATCTGGTTGATTTTACTGTATTATATCATTTTTACAAACTTTTGTGCATTTGTTCGTGCAAAGGTTTCTTTATTATTATTTGACAAAATTTTTTATCATTTTAAATTGATTTTTCCGATAATATTGTGTTGCATAAGTAGCTAATACGCTTCGCTACCAACTGGCACGCGCTTAAATGCTTAACCGCATAATCATGGCGCAAGACAGAACGACAATTTTTTTGCTATTATCAACTTTATTTGCTACATTCTTACCCGTAAAATCCAATGTCCATCACCCTATTAACACTTAATTAATCTTGCAACCAAAACTGTCGTGATGCCCCATAAAACGTCAAAGTCGCACCACACCTTGCATTCACAAGATGCGTTATTTTGCCAGCACTACCGCGTGTATTTAGAAGATACCGACGCAGGCGGCATTGTGTATCACGCCAATCATTTAAAATTTTTTGAACGGGCGCGCCGCGACTGGTTACGCGAACGTGGAGTTGCCAGTTATTTTTATGCCGACCAGCGCGCGATAAACGGTAACACGGGCAATCTATCTGACATCCAATTTGTCGTTCAACGCGCTGAGGTGCGTTATCACGCGCCACTGCTGCTTGATAGCCTTTTGACGGTGACCGTACAACACTGCACCGCCAAAGCCGCAAGCCTGAGCCTTGAGCAAGCCATATTTGTTGATGACACGTGTTTGTGTGACGCGCGCATCACGTTGGTTTGCGTGCAACAACAGCCCCAAACGGGGCAATTGCGCCCCACGCGTCTGCCTGTGGATTTGATGACGCGGTTATACTAGCCGATGGATTATTGCTTGGGTTTGCAACTGTGACAAAACACCTTTTCATCACCCAAACGATACGCCAACAAATTGCCACCCCACACACAGCCTGCATCGGTGGCGCGCACGTCATCGGTATCAACGCGCGCTTTGAGCGCCGCCCAATGCCCAAACAAAATCTTACGCGGGCGCGGTACGTGCCACTCAAACCATGGGCGAAATCCCGTTGGCATGGTGTCATCAAGGCTAGACTTAAAGCTAAACTCCAACGTGCCATCGGCTTGGCACAGGCGCATACGCGTGAAGTAGTTGCAAATCATCCGAATACGCTGGTAGCCTGTGAGGCTATCTGACCAACCTGCCACCGCGCTGCTGTATAGCTCAGGCAACAGACGGTCAAGCTGCCATAGGCTGCTTTGTAGCTGGGTTTGTAGCTCAAGCGCGTGATGGTGCGCCGCCTCAATGCTCCAATTTGGTGGGATACCTGCATGTACCAACACCGTATCAGCGGTTGGAAACCGCATGACAGGCTGATGACGCAGCCAATTTAGCAGCTTATCACAGTCGGGCGCGTCCAAAATCGGCTGGGTGCGGTCTTTTTTCTTGATTTTAATCGCGCCACGCCACACCGCCAATAGGTTGATGTCGTGATTGCCCAGTACAATTTCTGCCGCACCCTGCTCACACAGTTCTTTGACAAAGCGCAACGTGCCCAATGAATCATCACCCCGCGCCACGATATCGCCTGCAAACCACACCTTATCTTGGCGAACATCAAAGTCCAAGCGTTTGAGCAATGCCAACAAATCACCATAACAACCTTGCAAATCACCAATCACATACTGGTGTCGAAATTGCGCCATAGGCTTGCTGTTTCCTTTTATTGCTGGGTCAAATAGATCGTTATACCAAATCCGCCATGGCATCGCTTAGATGGACAAAATCGGCCACGCTAAGATTCTCGGGGCGTGCCATCGGCGCAAGCCCGATTTGCTCAAGCTGTGCCTCTGACACGCTGGGCAGATTGGCAGGTTTTTTAAAAATCGCGCGCAAGCTTTTGCGCCGATGGTTAAATGCCTCACGCACCACATGGGCAAATAACGCTTCATCACGCGCCACCAACGGCTTGTTGCGGTACGGGCGCAGGCGAAACACCGCGCTGGTGACTTTGGGCGCAGGGCGAAACGCGCCATTTGGTACGGTCAGCAGGTATTCGGTCTCACAATAATACTGCATCATCACCGACAGCCGCCCGTATTCTGCCGTATCGGGCGCGGCGGTGATACGCTCAACGACTTCTTTTTGCAGCATAAAATGCATGTCATCGATGACATCGGCAAAGCCAATCAAATAAAACAACAGCGGCGTTGAAATATTGTACGGCAAGTTGCCTACCACGCGCAGCTTTTTGTCCTGCTTAGTCGGCTCCAAACCAGCCGCCGCTGCCATATCGCGATACAACGCGCGGTAATCGACCTGCAATGCGTTAGCTCTGACAATCGTTAGCCCCGTGTGGCTGTTTGCGCCAATTCGAATCCGTAGACTGTCTGCCAAATCGGTATCGAGCTCCACCACTGTCAAACGCTTGACGCTATCTAATAGCGGCTCGGTCAAAGCCCCCATGCCCGGACCAATCTCTAGTAGCAGATCGTCGGGGTTTGGTGCGATGGCATCAACAATTTGCCCAATCACGCCAGCATCATGCAAAAAATTTTGCCCAAAGCGTTTGCGCGGCTGATGGCTTAAACCAAGCGCGTCAAGTGACGCAGGGGAACGGGGCGCAGACATAGGCAGCTCTCGAATTATGGGGTCAAAATAAGCAAGTGTCGATTATAGCATAGCTCAATCGCAAGCGTGAATGCTGAAATTTGTTTGATTAAATATAGCAAAATTTAAGAATCGGGCGGTTTTTACCCTGTTTTAAACAGCCGTCAAAACAAAACAGCAGCCTATTTGGACTGCTGTCTTGTTGTTATACAATAAACTACGTTCTAACTGCACTAAATGCTTAGAACAACCCTTGGATTTTGTTGCCAAAGTCATCAAGCGTCGTTGTGCGTGAATCAACCAACGTGTCATTGTAGTAGCTGGTATCGCCTGCTATGCGTCCAATTTGCGACACGGTGATATAGTTTTGCAAGCGTCCCAATTTGGTCAAGCCATCATTGAAGTTAAATGACGCTACCATCACCTCCTCGCCCTTCTCGATTGGATTTGACAAAGTTACCAAGAATGCACGGGTTGAGGTTTCACGGTTGAAACCTAAGTCCTGCACATACGCGCCATGGAACCAATGTGGTGTGATCACACGATCTACCCCTTGAGGGCCGTTTGCAGTTTTGACTTCAATCAAGAAGCTGACCACGGGGAATTCACCATAGTAACGCTCGGTGCCCACGTTTTTGACATGTAGTGCAGTTGCACCTGCAAAACCAACGGCTTTGGCGCTTGATACGGTCAGGTATGGCTGTAAATCCGCTGCCAAGGCTTGATTTGGTTGAGTCATATCCATGCCTGTGGCAGGTTTCGGCATCGGCGCGACGTAATTCCAATCGGGGGTTTGCTCGGCAGTGGCTACACCCACTTGATTGGCGTATAGCTTGACGTGTACTTCATTTTTGAGTGGTACAAACGCACGCCATGCGGTTGGCGTAGACCATGTACCATTTGCCTTACAAAACTGCTGCGTGCCGTTCATATTGACCGCACGAAAGCCATAAGTCGCCTCGCCCGTGTAGCCAGCAGGAATTTGGTAAGGACCAATCTCTTGCCCAACATTCCAGCTCAGCGAGTATGAAGCTTGCCCACCGATGGTACGCGCTAATGAGTACGCGATGCCCGTTTGTCCGCCTGCTGACGCGCCATTTTTTGACACGCCGCCATTGCCACCAAAGTTTACACTGGTGGTTTCGGTTTGGCTACCATTGACCGATACCGAGATAGTTTGCGATCGCGAAGTGGTTTGTTTAAGCGGAATAGTACCTGTGGTTTGGTTATAGGTTGAGATGGTACCCACAGGCAGCCAGTTGTCCGATACGTTATAAACCACCGTGCGGCGGTCTTCACCTGAATTACATACAGGAAATGGGTTTAAAATATTGGGTTTGATGTGATCAGAGCGGTGCGACGTATGAATCACGGGCAAATCAGGATTTAATCGTGGGGTTTGTGGATAAGTGTCATATTTTGTGCCTTGATTGACTGCTGTGTTTGTCGCAGCCATAGTAGACGCGCTGGTAGCAGCTGACGTATTAACATTCACAGCAGCGGTATTGCTACCGGTGGCATTTAGAGCTTGGGTGGCAGGTGCCGTTGTGACTTGGTCGTCGCTGATGCTACCATTAATTGCTGAACCCATCATCGCAAATACAGGCGCAGCTGCACCGATACCCACTACGATTGCCAATTTTTTAAAACGTTGGTTGCCCGTTTTTGGGCTAGGTTGTTTTGCTGTCATGGTTTGTGTCCTGTTTGGGTAAAATTGTTTCGTTTAATTAAATAAGAATACTTATCGGTTGCGCTATTGTAGGTCAGATCAACCCTTGTGAATATAAATATTTTTTAACATACTTAGTCGAATAAAACATTTGTCTTATGAATCAACATCAATTTACCATTTATCGTTTGTTTTAGACTTTTTGTCTAAAAAATCTGACGCATTTTGTCATATTTCAGACAAGACATTTATATTTAGTTACAATATTTTGCCAGATTAAACGTTTCGGTAGATTAGATTGACTAAACAAAACACGATGTGATTTTTATACGGTTTAGCATGGCTATGCAACGTGGCTATGCAATGTGGCTATATAAGTATAATTTATATAAAAAATAAGTTATATAAAAACTCAGCCAAGAAAATTGGCAATATACAAGATTTTTCGTGGCTATTTTTGCTACAATGCAAGATTGTGACTATGTCTTTGTATGTTTTAGATGTGGTGAATGGATTGAGATCGTTGCCACCAATGACGTTTAATTTTGAATAATGTGAGATAATCATGGGTTTTAATTGCGGTATCGTCGGCTTACCCAATGTCGGCAAATCCACGCTATTTAACGCGCTGACCAAGGCAGGTATCGCGGCGGAAAACTTCCCATTTTGTACCAAAGACCCGAACACGGGCATTGTGCCTGTGCCCGACCCACGTTTGCAGCAGCTTGCCGCGATCGTATCACCCGAGCGCGTCGTACCCACCAGTATGGAGTTTGTCGATATCGCAGGCTTGGTGGCAGGCGCGTCTAAGGGCGAGGGCATGGGCAACCAATTTTTGGCAAATATCCGCGAGACCGACGCTATTGCCCACGTGGTACGCTGTTTTGATGATGACAACGTGATCCACGTCGATGGACGCGTCAGCCCCTTAGATGATATTGAAACCATCAACACCGAGCTTGCGTTGGCGGATTTAGAAGCGGTGACACGCGCGATGGTCAATGTTGGCAAAAAAGCCAAAGGCGGCGACAAAGACGCTAAGGCGATGTTGGATATTTTCCAAAACATCGAACCCCTATTGGCAGACGGCAAGCCTGCCCGTCTAGCAAACCTTGATGACGATGCCAAAAAATTGATTAAAAGCTATGGCCTAATCACGCTCAAGCCCGTCATGTATATCGCCAACGTGGCTGAAGATGGTTTTGACAACAATCCGTATCTTGACCAAGTGCGCGCATTTGCCGAGCAAGACGGCGCGATTGTCGTACCGCTGTGCAATCAGCTGGAGTCAGAAATCGCCCAACTCGATGAGGAAGAAAAAGCCGAGTTTTTAGAAAGCCTTGGCATGAGTGAGGCAGGGCTTGACCGTGTGATTCGCGCAGGCTATGAGCTGCTAGATATGCAAACTTATTTTACCGCAGGGGTCAAAGAGGTGCGCGCATGGACAGTCAAAGTCGGCGCGACCGCACCCGAGGCGGCTGGCGTGATTCACACCGATTTTGAGCGCGGCTTTATTCGCGCTGAAGTCATCGCGTTTGATGATTTTATCGAATACGGTGGCGAAAAAGGCGCGGCAGCGGCAGGCAAGGCGCGACTTGAGGGCAAAACCTACATCGTACAAGATGGCGATGTCATGCATTTTAGATTTAATGTGTGATTTTTTAAATACTTAACCCAATGAGCGAGGCTAAACTTATGGCAGAAATCAATAAAGACAATATCAACACCATCGTGTTGGCATACTCAGGCGGCCTGGACACATCGGTGATTTTGCGCTGGTTGCAAGACACTTATGACGCGGAGGTCATCACGTTTACCGCAGACTTAGGACAAGGCGAAGAAGTCGAGCCTGCCCGCGCCAAAGCCCAAGCGATGGGGGTCAAACACATTTATATCGAAGACTTGCGCGAAGAATTTGCGCGTGATTTTGTTTTTCCGATGTTTCGCGCCAATGCCATTTATGAAGGCGAGTACCTGCTTGGCACATCTATCGCGCGTCCATTGATTGCCAAGCGTTTGGTAGAAATTGCCAAACAGCACCATGCCGATGCCATCTCCCATGGCGCGACAGGCAAAGGCAACGACCAAGTACGCTTTGAATTGGGCGCAACCGCATTAGCCCCTGAAATCAAAACCATCGCGCCATGGCGGATTTGGGATTTGACCAGCCGCGAAACCTTGATGAACTATGCCAAAGCACATGATATCCCGATTGATTTTACCAACAGTGGCAAAAAATCGCCCTACTCCATGGACGCCAACTTGCTGCACATTTCATATGAAGGCGGTGTGCTAGAAGACCCCTACACCGAGGCTGAAGCGTCTATGTGGCGTTGGACGGTCAGCCCTGAGCAAGCACCCGATACGCCTGAATACGTTGAGCTGACTTACAAAAACGGTGACGTGGTTGCCGTCAATGGCCAAACGCTTGCCCCACATGAGGTACTTTTGACGCTGAATGAGCTGGGCGGTAAGCATGGTATTGGGCGTTTGGATATCGTCGAAAACCGCTATGTCGGCATGAAGTCACGTGGCTGCTATGAGACCCCTGCAGGCACGATTATGCTCAAAGCCCATCGCGCGATTGAGTCAATCACCCTTGACCGTGAAGCGGCGCACCTCAAAGATGAGCTCATGCCACGCTATGCCGAAATCATCTACAACGGCTACTGGTGGAGTCCTGAGCGCAAGATGTTGCAAGCCTTGATTGACGAAAGCCAAAAAGACGTTGAGGGCACGGTGCGCGTCAAGCTGTATAAAGGCAATGTCATTGTGGTGGGCAGAAAATCAGACAAGTCATTGTTTGATGCCAATATCGCCACGTTTGAGGACGATGCTGGCTCTTACAACCAGCAAGACGCAGAAGGCTTTATCCGCCTAAATGGCTTACGCTTGGCTATCGCTGCCAAAAAAGGGCGTGATTTTAGCTAAGCTGCGGCTTGGTTGAGGCAAAAAAAGGTGCTTATTGCACCTTTTTTTTGTCCGATTCATCTGCTTTATCGGCTGATTCAGCTTTTTTTGGCGGTTGTCTGGTTGTCACGCTTGTTATCTTTGGCAGCGTTGTTTCGTGTAGATTTGGCTTTGTCCTTTTTTGACGCACTATTTGTTGAAGCGTCATCATCGTTTGGGTGGTCTTTTGCTGTTTTACGGTCAGATTTTTTGGCCTTGGTGGTTTTGGCGGTGGTTTTATCGGGGGATTTATCGGCGGTTTTATTTTTAGATGGACTGCTGGTGTCTTTTTTATCCGTAGGTTTTTTTTCGGTCGCTTTTTTAGCGTTGTCTTTTTCTTTGGTCGATGTATCGGTTTTTGTGCTGGCTTGAGCGCTTGTTTTATCGGTTGGTGTTTTGTCTTTGGGGGGCTTTGTGGCTTTTTGGGTGGCGTTGGCTTGCGCTGATACTGTAGCTTTGGCGGTTGGGTTATCCTCTTTGTTGGCAGATTTTGTTGAGTTTGCTGCCCTAGCAGGTGTTTGCTTGGTGGTGCTTGCGGTGTCTGCCGTAGCAGATGCCACGCGCACGATGGCAACGTCTTGATAATTGTCGATTTTTGGTGCGCTTGCCACCGTGTCAGCAGGTTTGGAGACAGGTTTTGGCAGCCAGGCAGACCATGCCCATGCCAACCCACCAAAGACCAGTGCGGACAAGCCTAAGGCGGTGGCAATCCAATGCTGTTGTAGGCGTGTGGTAAGGCTGCCGCTATGTAAGGCACGCAGCGGTATGGTTTTTTGACGAGTCTGGCGTGCAGGTTTGGCAAAGATATCTGTGTTGATATTGTTGCTTGGCGCGGTTGGGCGTTTGGGTTTGGTGATAGGTGCAGCCTTTGATGCGTACTTTGGCAGCGCCTTTGGTGTAATTGCCAATGGCTGGCGCGTGGTGTAGGCTTGTAGCTGGTCTGTCAGTATCTGCTGCCAACCTGCTAAGCCACTTAGACCATATTTGGTGAGGCGTTGGTACAGCCGCTGTTCGGCACACAGGCTGATGGTCGTCTGATAGTTTGCCAATGCGCGCTGTGCAAACAACGTCGCGCTATCTGATCCTGCGCTGTGCAAATAAATCGGCTGTTGTCTTAGCCATTCTATCAACTGGGCGGTTGTTACACTCACGGCGGCATTCACAACGGCGTTTTGGCTATCGCGCCACAGCCAGCTTAGGGTGATGAACGCCAAGCTCACGATAAGTGCGGCCAGTTTGTCTAAAGCCGCCAAATCCAACCGCGATGCTGCCATCAACATGCCCAATAGCGCGTGCCAACGTGGGCTGTCGGTGAACCATGGCGCGGTTAAAGCATGGGTATTCGGCATCAGCTGCGCCAAATTGGACAACGTCAAACCCGATTGCGCAGTCAGGTAGTCGCAAGTTTGGCGATAGGTGACCGACAGTAACTGGTTTAAACCCTCGGATGGATGGGCGGCAAGCTGGCTGACGCGATACACACAGGTGGTCAGCAGTGGCGTTAGCACAGTCTGAACTTGCGCTTGGCTGACATGACACGCATCTGCCAACAGCGGTATGGCAGGCGCAAGCCATGTTTGCCAGTTGGTGAGCAGGGACAAACGATGAATCTGATGGTAATTGGCGGATGATATATGGGCGGTATCAGATTTAGAAATGACGCGCTTCATAAATTTTGAGAATTTTTAATGGGCTAATATTTTAATAGGTCAATAACCGCAGCAAAAGATAACATAAATTTACGCTTGATAACATGTAGGTATGAGGTCTTAGTGAGCAAAATTTTTATCAAACCTACGCGTTTTATAGGCGCTTATCGGCTTTTTATCGCAAAGCTAAGTTTTTGTGGCAAAATTACTTGTAAGTTTATGGAAAAATGGGTAAATTTAGCGTAACAAAACGTAGCTTAACGCTCTACCTCAGCACTTTTTATTCATAGCTACCCAATAAGTTTATTTTTAAGTTGATTGGTGTTTCGCCAAAACCATTTCGGCCGCATTGCCACCGTAACACTACCACGGTATTTGAATTTGACATTCATGGCAACGACTTTGTAGGAAATCAGTCATGGCAATTTCTAGCAGCATTATCAAATCTTTTCAATTGACCGCATTATCCACTGCATTGGCGCTGGCAGGTTGTGGCGGCGGCGGTGGTAATGATACCTTGATGCCTAAAATCCCTAAAGCGTCTATGACCTCAGTCACCAATGACAGCGCAAGTAACGACAGCAACACCGCCAAAAACTTGGCAAACGTCAAAAAAGTACAGCTTGTCAGTGCGCAGTCAGTATTTTCGCTGACCGATGACCGCCAACTAGAGCTAACCGTGTATGCGCTAGATGCTAATAACTTGGGCGTGGCAGGCGTACCCGTCAATATTGCTATCACTGACCCCAATTTTACAGGCGTGTACAGCTCAACCGTACAAAATTTAACCACCGATGAAGCGGGCAAAGCCACTATCACGCTAGAGGTTGGTGCACTAAGTAATGATCAACGCGATTATCTGAAAAACACGGGTTTAGAAGTGCGCGCCACTGTCGGCGAGCTGACTAGCAACAAGCTACTAAAAGGCACCGATGGCGCGACCAATACCACACCCAATAACACCAATGTAAAAGATATTTTATTGATCAGCGATCAGCAAAATATCGCCTTAGAAAAAGGCAGCAAACTTGAGCTCACTGCCATTGCACTCGATAACGACAACAACTTTATCCCCAATACAGCGGTAAACTTTAACATCAGCAACTCCGTTTTGACAGGTGTGTTTGCCAACTCCAACTTAACCGTCACCACCAACGAAAAAGGTGAGGCAAAACTTGAGCTTGAAGTCAAATCCTTGACCAGCGAGCAAGCACAGTACCTCAAAGAAAACGGCTTGGTAATCACCTCCAGTGCCCAAAGCAACGGCGTCAAATCTAATACCATCGTTTTGAAGGGGGTTGAAGCATCAACCAACGAGCCAGTACAAAAGCTTGATGTACAAGCCATCAACATGCTGTCGTCAGTCAATCCATTTACTGTCCAAACAGGTGAAAAATTCACCGTCACCGCAGTGGTGCTCAATAGCAGCAATACAGGACTTGGTGGCGTGCCTGTACAGTTTGAACTGCTTGATAATCCTGCCGATACAGGGGTATATGTCGTCTCAGATACCGCAAATGTGGTAACCAATGCACAAGGTCAAGCAACTATTGAGCTTGAAGTTAAGTCTGACTCTGCCTTACAACGCTTGATGAGCCAAGGTGTACGCGTGCGTGCAATGGCACAAAACACCATGGGCGTAACGCCGATTGCCAAAACCCAAACGCTCACCGTTATGGGTAAACAAGCCATCAAAAACCCAGAGCCGATCAACACCGCCAGTGTATTACTATCTAGCAATGTGACCGAATTTGACTTAACAGTTGGTAACAAATTTACCGTCACCGCCAACGTGGCTGACAAAGATCGTGGCGCAATTGCCAACGTACCAGTCACCTTTAGTCTTCCAAATCTTGACCAAACCGGTGTTGCCAACCTATCAGGCTCTACCATTGCAACCGATGCCAAAGGACAAGCCAGTATCGAGCTTGAGCTTAAATCACTAAACGATGCGCAGCGCAACTATCTATTGACCAATGGTCTTGTGATCAATGCCAATGTACCTAACGGCACTTCAGTGAAACCATTGGTGATCAAAGCTAAGCAAGTAGATGCACCCAAAACCGTTAGCAGCGTCTCGGTGACCTCAGACAGCACTGGCATTTTGATGGCAAAAGGCACAAAAATTAAGGTCACTGCCATTGCACTAGATGACAATTTTGGTGGTATCGCCAATCAAACGTTGCGCGTAAACTTACCTGAACCAATGACCACAGGGGTCTATAATATCACAGGCTCAACGCTTACAACCAATGATAAGGGCGAGGCAACCATCGAGCTTGAGGTCAAATCTGACTTAACCAATGCCCAAAAAGATGCCTTACGGAATGGCTTGGCAATCACGGTAACCTCCGCCAATGGCAAAACTGGTGTCCTCAGATTAAAAGGACAAACTGCCAACCCTGAAACTGCCGATCGCGTCACTTTAACTGCCAGCATCACCCGTATTCCGCTTACTGTCGGTGAGCAATTTACAGTCACTGCCAATGTGGCCGATGCCAACAACGGTAGTATCTCAAATGCACCTGTGGTCTTCAATTTGCCGCCATTGGCAGAATACGGCATTGCAAGCTTATCGCCTGCTACAGTGGCTACCAACGAGCAAGGGCAAGCGGTAATCACGCTACAGGTTCAGTCATTGACTGATGAGCAGCGTGCCAATCTGCTAAAAGGCTTTGCCATCAACGCCACGGCCAACGGCAAACAAGCACCGACCCTAACCCTGCAAGGTGTGGACAACACCACACAACGCTTTGACGTACAGCGCGTACGTCTGACCTCTCCTGCCAATGCGTTTAACGTCAAAGTGGGTGAGCGCTTTACTGTAACCGCCTCAGTGCTCAACGGCAACAATATTGGTATCGGTGGTGTACCAGTTAGCTTTAATTTGGTCGATGACCCTGCCATTACAGGTGTCTATGTGGTGTCAGATGCCTCAAATGTAACCACCAATGCCAACGGTGAGGCCACTGTCGAGCTTGAAGTGAAGTCAGAGGCCGCCAAAGCCTATTTGCTACAAAACGGCGCACGCTTGACCGCTACCGCGAAAAACACCGCTGCCACCCCAACCCGTGATGTAACTGGCAGCATTGCTGTTCGTGCTGCTGACCCAGCCGCGGCCGCTACCAATCCAAATATCGCCAAAGTTGCCAGTGCCTTACTATCAAGTAGCATCAACCAACTTGACCTTACCACAGGCACCAAATTTAGCGTCACAGCGAACATTGCCGACGCCAATCGTGGTGCACTTCGTGACGTACCTGTCACCTTCAGCATACCAGGGCTTGAACAAACTGGCATTGCCAACCTAACAGGTTCAACGGTTATCACCAACGAACAGGGTCAAGCCACCATTGAGCTTGAAATCAAATCACTCAACCAAGCACAGCGTGACTACCTACTTAACAACGGCTTTGTCGTCAATGCCAGCGTACCAAATGGCACCCGTGTCAATCCAATCACCATCAGCACCAATCCGCCTGCGATTGAACAAAACGTCAATAGCGTATCAGTCACCGCTGACAGCAACACCATCTTGATGGCAGCAGGCAGCCGCGTCAAAGTCAC
>NZ_JCADBW010000040.1:0-10367 GCF_059264685.1 Faucicola sp. SE7633
TTGTTTTTGGCTTCAACGATACTGGCATCAATGATGCTAACACTGCCTGCTTTGATGATGATATTTTGCTCGGCTAGTTGCTCATTGATTTGGTTGAATAAGGGTTCAATGAGTCCAAGTTCACCTAAGTGTTTGTGGTATCGCCAGATGGTGCTGTGGTCGGGTACGTTATCGGTAAGTGATAGCCCAACAAAGCGACGAAATAGTAAGTCTCGTGCTAGCTGTTTTTCCATGGCTGGGTCAGATAGGTTATAGAGTTTTTGTAGTAACAAGATTTTAAACATGATGACTGGGTGAAAGGCACTTTCACCACGTTCATTGCTATGGACGTGGCGTAGAGTGTGTTCGATAGTTTGCCAGTTTATAAGGTCGTGTAGTTCATCAAGCTCTTCAATGGCTTTGTGAGCGTTAATGAGACTGTCTGCTAGGGACAGTTGCCCTGTTTGTTTCCATGCCATATTCGTGTCTTTTGCTATCTGATTGATTTTACTGTATTATAACATTTTTACAAACTTTTGTGCATTTGTTCGTGCAAAGGTTTCTAAAACTCATTCTAGCCCAATAATAATAAGGCATTCAAAGATTTTTACTAAAAAGACAAAAGCTTTTAAAAAGTATTGAAAGAATAAAAGATTTTTCAAAATTCTTACAAAAAACTATTTAATTATTTAACAAATGTATGTAAAGTTAATTCAGAGTTTTTCCGAATTTTAGTAGCCTACGCTTTAAAGAGGTATATTATGAGAAAAGATATTTTAAAGATTTTTGCAATTAGTCTAAGCATGATTACATCTTGCGTTGCAATGGCTGATGCACCAAGATATTCTCCTTATAATTCTTCTATGGCTTCAAACTATGCTTATCAGTGGGCTTTATCAAAGAACCCACAATATCCTGATTTTTCAGCAAATACATTACAGGGTGGTGACTGTACAAACTTCGTTAGTCAGGCGTTACATACAGGCGGTTGGCAATATACTGCTAGTAGAGATGACAAAAGTACAAATACTTGGTATGTTGCGTGGAATAATGCCAAAAGAGCATTCACTAATTCCCAAACTTGGTCAACGGCTGCTGGGTTTTATAGACGTATCATAAATGATAAGTATGAAAAATCTGTGTTACCTACGAGTGACTTATATTCACTACGACCAGGTGATATTGCTTTTCTAACAAGCGGTGGTAAATCTCATCACACCATGATTGTGACAGGATATCAAGAAAAACCTTGGTGGAATCCATTTGCTAGTTATGGACCACTAGTAAGCTATCATAATGGTGGAGTGAATCCAAATACTAATATGCCTAATCTTCCTCAGCAAAATATTTTATTGACTGAAGTCATAGCACGCAGTCCAAATGATACACCAGTTTTTGCAAAGGTTAGAAGCTAATAGAGTTCTTATGAAAAATAAAATCATTTTGTCTATAGTCACTATAATCGTAGTGGCTATTTTTGCATTCATTTACTGGCTTAAACCTGAAGATAATTTAAATGCGAATATTCAAAATAATAGTAATAATAGTTCCGTTAAACAGACAAATCAAAATATTAATTCTCCTAACTTCTCTTCAATCCAACCTGTTAATCAATTATCTGTTGCACCAATTTCTACTGCCAACGGTCAGAAAGAGTTTCAAATGCCTAACACAAACTGGCAGGATAGAGAATTATTAATTAATGGTAAAAAGATAAAATATACTTTTGGAACTGGTAATCCTCCAGAAGTAGCTTTAAATCCTAGTGATTATACAGGTGATGGAAAGTGGAAGAATTATGTGACTCCAGCGACAGAAAAATACCTTAAATATAGTTCCATACGAAATTAACCGAACCGCTTAGGCGGTTTAGTTGGTTTGTGTGTTTGTCTCGTATGCGTAGCTTGAGTGTTTTCATGGGTTTATTTTAACATATTTAGTATCTTATCGTGTGTAAGCATAGCTACAGAGTTGCCTTATATCCACCGCCTAAAGTCGCAGGTTTACGGCAACGGATGATAAAAAGCGGCTTGTATTAAGCCGCTTTTTTGTTAAACAATTTTGACATCTAAACTGCCCAAACCATCAATCTGCGCGTGCAGCTGATCACCGACTTGCACTGCGCCAACACCTGCAGGCGTACCCGTAAAAATCAAATCCCCTGGTTGTAGGGTGAAATACGTTGACAAATTGGCAATCACTTCATCAATCTGCCAAATCATCTGGCTGACATTGCCCGATTGGCGCAGTTCGCCATTGACATCCAAGGTAATCGCGGCGTTATTGATATCAGGCACGGCGGTTTTAGGGTATAGCGTACCAATCGGTGCGGCATGATCAAAGGCTTTGGAGATTTCCCACGGCTTGCCGCCTTGTTTCATGTCGTTTTGTAGGTCACGGCGCGTCATGTCAAAGCCAATGGCATAGCCAAAAATATGCGCGGCGGCCGCATCGCGGCTGATATTTGTCCCTGCTTGCCCAATGGCAACGACCAATTCGGTCTCAAAATGCAAGTTTTGGGTTTGGCTGGGATATGGCATGCGTCCAACCTGCCCATCTGGCACGGCAATGATAGAATCTGCGTCACTGGCTTTACAAAAGAAAAACGGCGGCTCACGTGTGGGGTCTGCGCCCATCTCGCGCGCGTGGTCGGCATAATTACGCCCCACGCAATACACGCGGCGCACGGCAAAACGCTGCGCACTTTGATAAATGGCAAGGCTGGCAGGTTGTGGTGGGGGAAACATATAGTTCATTGTGGCTTGTCCTTATGGATTGGTGTGGCATGATTTGGTTGCTAAACTGGTTGCTAAGCTAATTTGGTTGCCAAACTAAGCGGGCGCATTGGCTAAGCGCGCCGCTTGATTAAATAGCATGAGCATTTGTGGTGGTATGCTCTAAAGCTTGGGTCTGTTGGTTTATAGCATCGCTTGGCACGTCACTTGGTGGGCTTGTGGCATCCTCCAACGCGTGATGAGTCGGCTCTGCGGTTGCTGTATCGGTGTGGGGATTGTCACGCGCTTGATTGACACCGCCCCATGCGTCTAAAAATTTATCATGGCGCGCGCTACCGTCAGTATTTTTAAGCGTGTGTAAATAATCGCGTGTTTTTGCTTCCCACTGCGCCAAGTGCTCGCCACTTAGTTGCCCCAACAAGCGTTGATAGCGCAAATACACCAGCCATGTATTGATAACGTCGCTTTCGCAATATGTGGTCAGCTTTTGCCATTCCCCTGCCTGCACCATCGGTAAAACATCATAGCCTGTGATATCCTGCTTGCCTGCAAAACCGCACAGACTGGCGACCACATCAAGTTTTTGGAGCGTGCTACCTGCCGCTAGCCGCATCATCAAATCAATGTGTTTATTGTGGTAGCGGTTTTGGTAGTTGTTGTATTTCATCTCACCACTTTGGCTAAACAGCTTGCCTGCACTGATGCCGTGGTGCAGCGCGCGATACGTCATGACAGGCAAGTCGAATCCGCGCCCATTCCAGCTCACCAGTGTGGGTGCACGATCTAGTGAGGCAAAAAATTTGTTTAAAATTTCAGCTTCATTGTGTTCGGGCAACGCCAAAGACTTAAGCGTCATTTTGTCATTTTGCACCCACAGCACCGACAAACACGCCACACGATGCAGCGGCAACGGCAAAAATGTTTTGCCCGTTTCTTCTTCGTACTTGGTCAGTAGCTGCGGTAACGCTTCGTCATCGGGCAATTCGGCAAGCTCGGCACATAGGTGTTTGGCGTGGCGAATGTCGGGGATGGTCTCGATATCAAAGACCAATACGGGCGCATTCATGCGTCGCTTACTCCAAATAATCCTGTTGATAAGTAGCGGTCACCACGGTCACAAACAATAAACACGATCACCGCATCGGGTTCACGCTGGGCGATTTGGTGCGCTGCCCACGCTGCACCGCCCGATGACACACCGCAAAAAATGCCTTCTTCACGCGCAAGCTTACGCATGAACACTTCGGCATCGTGTTGGTTGATGTCCATGACAGTATCAACAAGGCTTGGCTCAAAGATTTTGGGCAAGTATTCAGGCGACCAACGTCGAATGCCTGCGATATTAGATTGCGCATCAGGCTGTAAGCCGATGATTTGGATAGCAGGATTTTGTTCTTTGAGGTATTGCGACACGCCCATAATCGTGCCGGTCGTACCCATCGAGCTGACAAAATGCGTCACGCGTCCGCCCGTTTGCTGCCAAATTTCAGGACCTGTGGTGAGATAATGCGCTTGTTTGTTGTCGGGGTTGTTGAATTGGTCAAGCACCAAGCCTTGCCCATCGGCTTGCATTTGCTGCGCCAAATCGCGTGCGGTTTCCATGCTATCGACTTCAATCAGCGTCGCGCCATAGGCTGCCATTGCGTCTTTACGTTCTTGTGTTGAGTTGGCAGGCATGATGAGCGTCATGCGGTAGCCTTGCATGGCGGCAACCATCGCCAGCGCGATACCCGTGTTGCCGCTGGTGGCTTCAATGAGGGTATCGCCTTTTTGGATTTGTCCGCGGCGTTCGGCTTGCAAAATCATGTTAAACGCGGGGCGGTCTTTGACCGAGCCTGCAGGGTTGTTGCCTTCAAGTTTCGCCAATAAGCGCGCACCCGATGGGCGCATACGCTGCAATTCAACCAGCGGTGTACCGCCCACACAGTCGGCAAGGCGTACGGTTTGGCGGCGTGGATCTAAGGTTGCGTCAAAGTCGGCAGAGGTGGCGGACGTGGTGGCAGGCATAATAGTTCCTTGCGTGGGCTTGGCGATGTTTGCCAATCATTTTTGCGCAAAATTGTAGCAAATTTTGCCCCAAGCGTCATGTGATGTTGTGTGCCAAAAAAATTTGTGCAAGTTTTGCGGATTAATATTTGCTTGCTGGCACAAGGTGGCATAAAATTTTAGCGATGTTGGGATGATTTGATTGTTACAGCGTTTAGCAAAACACAGCTGATGCTGGCAGGGGATATGCGACAGATTAAAGGCATGCGATGAGTAAGGCGCGATTGATTGACCTATCAACGGCGTATGGGCAGCTGATTGTGTTGGTATTTTTGCCAATCAGTGTGTTGGCGTTGTTTGGTGGGCTATTGGTGCTGGCGCATACCACCGCGTCGGCACGACAAGTGCAACAGTTGATTGCACAAAATGTGCTGTTTCGTTATCAGCAGCTGGCGCAAGAGGAGGAGCTGACTGTGTTGGCACTCAACCGCCAATTGGCACAGCGGCAAGACCCCACCGCCCTACAAAACCGCCTGCGCGCAACGCTGCAACGCCTTGATGACCCCCAGCCGCTGCAAGCCATCGCACTGGTCAATACCAACGGGCAACTGCTTGCCAGCAAAGGGCATTGGGATAACCCACCCAGCCAAACGGGGTTGTGGGGATTTTTAACCCCCGATAACAGCCTGCTGACGCGTGGTCATACGTCCGACAATGCGCCCGGACGCGACACGCCCCTACCCAATTTTACCCTCCAACAGTTGATCCAAACGCCAAGCCATAGCGTAAACCTGCCATCAAGCACGCTGTATGCTGCGCCATTGACGGCATTGGCAACGCCTGATTTGCCCGATATGTGGCTGGTGGTGGATATTGACGACCAGCCGCTGGCGTTGGCACGTTATCAGGTGTTGTTGGTACTGGTGACCACGGGGCTGATGACGGTGTTGCTACTGCTGCTGGGTATCAGCAATTATGCGCGGCGATGGATCGCACCGATTTATGAAATGCGCCTGCACCTTGAGCGCACCCACGCCGACAACCTCAACCGTCCGCTCAAGCTGCACGCGCGCGGCGAGCTTAATCAGCTCAAGCATGATTTGGGCAAAACCTTGCGGCGGCTGCACGCCAGTTTTCAAGAACTCAAAGCCCACGCTGAACAAACTGAGGATGACCTACGCCAAGCGTTTGATGAAATGGAGATGCAAAATATTTCCATCCGCAATGCGCGTGATGCGGCGATTTCTGCCAGCCAAACCAAATCGGCATTTTTGGCCAACATCAGTCACGAGCTGCGCACGCCGCTCAATAGCATTGATGGTTTTAGCAATCTGTTGGCACGCGGCGGCGACCTCAACCCCGAGCAAGATTTGTATGTGCAGACCATTCGCAAATCATCGGCACACCTGCTGGCGTTGGTCAATGATGTGTTGGATTTTTCCAAAATCGAGGCAGGTAAGTTGGTGCTCAATCGCCACCCGTATGATTTGTACCGCGTGATTTATGATGTGGGCGATATGCTCTCACCCTTGGCTGCCGAAAAAAACGTGCGACTGGCGATTTTGCTCTATGACGATGTGCCAACCGCGCTGGTGGGCGACGCGCTGCGTGTCAAGCAGGTGCTGACCAATTTGGTCAATAATGCGATTAAATTCACCGATGACGGTGAGGTTATCGTGCGCGTGGCACTCAGTGACGAGCGCGATGAGTGTTTGCAATTTAGCGTGCAGGACACGGGGCGCGGTATCCCTGCCGCCCAGCAAGCGGCGCTGTTTCAAAGTTTTTCGCAAGGTGACCCGTCAATCACGCGCCAGTATGGCGGCACGGGGCTTGGCTTGGTGATTTGTAAACAACTGACGTATCAGATGGGCGGTAAAATCGGCTTTTTTGCCAATGCCGATGACGCAAGCGACGACGCTAAGCCTGCCCGTGGCACGACGTTTTGGTTTAGCCTGCCGATTGTGCGCGCGTCTGCCGCCGCTCTGCCGCCAAGCTATCGCCTGCCTGGGCTGCCGCCATCGGATAAGCCGCTACAATTGCTGGTATGGCTTGGGCACACCGCAAGCCTACAGGTGCTCAAGGCCAGCTTGCGTCCGCTTGCCATTGAGGTGACAAGCGCGGCGACGCTGATGGGGCTGCTTGAGGCTCTCAAGGAGCGTGCGCGGCAATGGGATTGGGTGATTGTCGATAATGCCAGCAGTGAGGACACGTTGGCGCTGCTCAAGCAGGTGCGCTTGCATTATGCAGGCAAGCTTGCGCTGTTTGGCTATCAAGTCAATCTTGACCCCGAGCTATTGGCGCGCTATCAAGTGCAACCGTTGTATCAGCCGCTTGAGCGTGGGCAGTTGTATCGCCTGTTTGATAGCCAAAACGCCGCCGCCTCTGCCCCAACACTGCCGCAATGGCAGGGTTTTACGGTACTGGCAGTGGATGATCATCTGCCCAATTTATTGGTGCTTGAGGCCTTGTTGGCAGAAGTCGGTGTTGAAGTCATCACGGCAAGTAGCGGCTTTGAGGCATTGGCGATTTTGGATGACCCAACACAGGCGCAGCATATTGATTTGATTTTTATGGATATTCAAATGCCGCGCATGTCGGGCAGTCAGACCGCCGCGCATATTCGCGAGCGTGAGAACCAGCGCACACCGACACGGCATTTACCCATTATTGCCTTGACCGCGCACAGTTTGTCAGATGAAATGCCCAATCTGACCCAAGCAGGCATCAATGACTATGTCGGCAAGCCAATCGACCAAACCCAGCTACACCACGTGTTGCAGCGTTGGCTTGGGCAAGCGGTCAATCCCCATGAATCATCATTTAGCCACCTCTTACCCTCACCTGCTGACCACCTAACCGACAATCTAGCCGACTTTGACCCACCAACCGCCAGCCAAACGACCGCCTCCGCTGCCACTGAGGCGGCAGACAGCGATGCACGCGCCGATTTGGCGGTGATTGACTGGCAAGATGCGCTACAACGCGCTGCCAACAAGCCCGATTTAGCCAGTAGCCTGCTGTTAATGCTCATTGATGGCACAGACAAAGACCGCGCTGAGCTTGCCGCGGCGTGGCAAGCGCATGACCGCCAAACGCTTGCTGATATTGCGCACCGTATCTTGGGGGCAAGCCGCTACACGGGCGTGCCGCAACTGCGCCATGCCAGCCAACGCTTTGAAGCTGCCTGCCTTGCTGCAATCACCGAGGTCTCTGCCAGCGCGTTTGACCAACTGCTGCCCCATTACCAAACACTGCTTGCTGCCCTTGATGCGCTCAAACACGCTGATTTATCCGCCATTCCTGCGCTGCGCTATGCACAGCTCAAAGAACAAGACATGGTGTGGAAAATGATTTGAACGTGTGGTTCGCTTGTGGCGTTTGCAATTTGACCCACGGACGGCTACAGTAAGCCAACAAGCCACGATTTGGTTACAAAGTTTAGCTTGGTTAAAAGTTTATCCAAAATTTATCAAAAGGAATTGCCATGACCGCGCTTGCTGCCCTCGCCTTGCCTGGGTTTATTCGCCCAAAATCCACCCTTGCCGAACGCGTCGCCACGCTCAACCAACGCCTTGCACCACACGTTGAAGTCAGCCTAGCCGCTGACAACGTGCTCACCGTCTGGCTTAACCGCGCGGACAAACGCAACGCGCTTAGCTTTGTCATGATGGACACATTAATTGGGCTTGCCAAAACGCTCAAAACATGGCGCGATGTGCGCGCGGTGATCATCGGCGGACGTGGGACAAGTTTTTGTGCAGGCATTGACCTTGCTGACCTCAACCAAAGCCAAAACCTACCGACATTGGCACTAGAGTTTCTCAAACCAACTGCCAGCCGTTTTCAGCGCGTGTGCTTGTGCTGGCGTGAGCTGCCTATACCTGTGATTGCGGTGACCCATGGGCATTGCTTGGGCGCAGGGCTACAACTGGCGTTGGCGTGTGATGTGCGTATCAGCGCGCGCGATTGTCAGTTTGCCATCATGGAAGCCAAATGGGGGCTTGTGCCCGACATGGGCTTGACGCAAAGCGCGTTTGGCGTGGTGCGTGCTGATGTGCTCAAAGAACTTGCCATGACCGCGCGCATGTTTGACGCGACCGACGCGAAAGCTTATGGTGTGATCACCCATATCAGCGATGACCCAATGCGCGATGCCCACGCGCTGGCAGCCGAGCTTGCCACACGCTCACCCGATGCAGTACTTGCCAGCAAACGCCTTGTCAATACCATGCACACGCCGCCTGCTGGCACACTGTATCAAGAAAAAATCTGGCAGATTAAGCTACTGATGGGCAACAATCGCCGCCGCGCACTCAAAAAAGCCAAAGACACGACCGTGCCGTTTTTACCGCGCCAGTTTTTTTAGCGTTTAATCAAACCGCTTAAGATACGGCCAAGCGGCTTTTAGGTAAATCATCATGGACCACAGCGTCAAAACCACCGACACGACCATCAAGCCATAGCCAAGTACCTCAAGCGATTGCCAGTTGAGCAGCAGCACAGTGATGGCTATCATCTGAAACGTGGTTTTAAGCTTGCCCACATACGACACCGCAACGCTGGTGCGGTTGCCCAATTCTGCCATCCATTCGCGCAGCGCGGACACAGCAATTTCACGCGAGATAATCACAATCGCCGAGATTGCCATCACCACATCGGGGTGCCATTGCACCAAAATCACCAACGCTGCCGCGACCATCAACTTGTCTGCCACAGGGTCAAGAAACCGCCCAAACGCTGAGGTCAGATTCAGCCGCCGCGCAAAATAACCATCCAGCCAATCGGTTATCGCCGCCAAAATAAACACAAACGTCAGCAAAAAATGCCGCAGCAAGCTGTCATCCCAATGGTTCATGCCAATGTTGGCAATCGCATTGTTGCTGATAGCAGGTTGCCCAATGCCCATCGCAGGCGGCCAATACGCAATCGCGACAAACAGCGGAATCATGACAATGCGCGCGATGGTTAGGTTATTCGGTAGGTTAAAAATACTGCGCGGTGTCTTAGTGCGGTCAGGTGTTGGGCTCATGGCAAATGCTGGCGGTATGGGTTGATGAAATATGGGCGGTGACTGATGATGAAACTAGCTAATAAATCTTGCAAAACAAACAAGCATCCATACGCGTTGTCAGCTGCATTATAGCCCAATCGTGCGGCGTTTGGGCAAGCAATTCACTGGCGGATGGGTTTTTGCGACAAACATTATTTGAATGTACTTATAGTAAAATCCATCAAATTTGTATTTAAGATATGTTTGCAGGTGGATATTATGACTGCAAACCAACATGTATGGGTGACTCAAGCGTAAATTCATCCATTGGTAATCAGTGGAAAAAGATCATTGGTGAAATGGACAATTATGCTGATACTGCGATAAAAGAAGGCAAAGGCAATGGCTTACTCAGTATTCAATTAAACATCTGTAAATGAGCAAATAAATAATGAGAAATGAATATATGGAGTTAATATAGGAAACCTTTGCACGAACAAATGCACAAAAGTTTGTAAAAGTGATATAATACAGTAAAATCAAACAGATGGCAAAAGACACGAATATGGCATGGAAACAAACAGGGCAACTCTCCCTAGCAGACAGTCTCATTAACGCTCACAAAGCCATCGAAGAACTCGATGAACTACATAACCTAATCAACTGGCAAAGTATCG
>NZ_JCADBW010000003.1:0-159984 GCF_059264685.1 Faucicola sp. SE7633
TAGCTTAAAATAAGAACCTAAGATGTACGGTGTGTCGTACGGGCGGTTGCCATTGTCTTAGGTTTGCGGTGGGGCTTCACCGTCTTGCAGAAGGAATCCCCGAACGATAGGGAGGGGAGGAAGTCAATTGTGCTGTTATACTCATTGCGCTGTATTTAATGTCTTACAAAAATTGCGTTGGGTTAAGCCTAATTTGCGCGTACACAACACGCAGGCAATCACTTAACGGGTAAGACATCCCAAATACCCACTGAGGTTGGTTTGTGGCTGATGTTCGATAAACACATGTTCAACAAACAGGACGGCCGCACCAACTGAGCCTAACAACCTTGGTTGGTCGGTGTGTCGTACGGGCGGTTGCCACGGTCTAAGGTTTGCGGCAGGTCTGGCCGTCTGGTAGCGGCCATCCTCTGCGTTTAGGCAGGGACAAACGTCAAAATGGGTCACGTTACCGCCCATGCGTGATATACTTTGCCCACGCTGATTGGGTCAAACGGGGCAAATAGCCGATTAATCCAACCGACACATGCAATTATAATTCATTGTTTGACTGCAGATTGACTGAACCTAGCTGCCTAAGCCAACGAAGCTCAGCATCACGCAGGCGCAATGACTGGTTTTGAGAATCTCTATGGCGTTGCCTGAACCCTCACAACAACCTGTGCCAACCACCAAAACCACGCGGCGTACCCTGCTGCAGCCAAAAAGCGAGCTTTCGGGGCTGCTGATTGCGTTTGCGGTCAGCTTGCTGTTGGTCGCGCTGCTGGCATTGTTGTTTGGCCAGCGCATCGGCTATCAGCGCGCACTGGGCAAATCTGCCTTGCAAGCGCGTGCAGGCGTGGCAGGCGAGGAGCTGACTGCCAGCAACGTCAAAGCCCTAAACCGTAAGATTCAAGCATTACAAACGTCGGTTGCCAATGCCCAACAAGAGCGCGATATTAGCTTGAGTAACCTTGATGGCTTGCGTGAGGATTTGGAAAACTTGCGCTTGACCAATTTGCAAATTCAGCAACAAGACGAGTTTTTGACCAAAGAGCTGGCCAAACGCGGCGGCACGGGGCTGCAGCTGATAGGTATTCAAATCGCGCCTTTGCCCGAAAATGCCTTTGAGTATCGTTTTGATGTCGGCATGGTGGATCGATCAGGACGGCCCAAAAAACTTACGCCCAAGCTTACGCTGCTTGATGATGTTAATATGGTTGAAGTGCCCATTGAGCCTGCCAGTTATGACATCAATGGCGTGGCGCGTGTGCGCGGACGCTTTATTATGCCCAAAGATTTTACACCCAAGCAAATCAAAATCGGATTGGCGGCCGGTGGGGAGACTATCGAGCAGGTGTATGACTGGCAAGAGGGCGAGCGCATCGACAATTTGCCGTACTCTCTGGCAGAAACACCAAACACCGATGATCGCCCGATACGTGACAGCAGCCAAGCTGCCAGTGGTGTGAGCGCCGCAAGCACTGCCAAACCTTAAAGGCATTCCAATAACAACATGCCAAAATGCAGCAGCGCGCTAGTCGGTCGCAGATAAGTCAGCAAATGTGCTTGAATTTTCGGGATTTAAGCTTACAATAACGTCATCTTGTCGTCAGTCATCTGCCAAAATTATGCCAACTACCTTACCGATTTTACCAACTTGTGCTTTTGTGCCTGCCCACGCCGCAGCCGATTGGCACTATCCCACAAAACCTGCTTACACAACCATCCAAGCCATTGACCACGACACCACGCCTGAAGGCGAACCGCTGGATGATGTCTTGTTAGCAGACCCTGAGCTCAAGCGCCCACAGCGTTATGCCGTTATCATGTACAACGATGACTACACACCGATGGAGTTTGTGGTGGGCGTACTGCAAGACCATTTCAAACACAGTCTTGACCAAGCCGTCAGCATTATGTTGGCCATTCACCACGAGGGCAAGGGCATCGCAGGCGTGTATCCCAAAGACATCGCCGAAACCAAAGCGCAAGCCGTCAATCGTGAGGCGCGCCAAGCAGGTTTTCCACTTTTGACCCAAATCGAGCCCCAACCCGATGCCTAAATGGGGTTGATAATTGCCATCATATGCCTGCAATTGTTTGTATTGACAGATGATTTTCCCACCCATTCGCCCTTGATTTTCTGCCCACTCAGCCTTATTAACTGACAATCACTTGGCAAGCTTTTGGCGCGGTTTTGACGTGCCAACGCCTGCCAAGTCCGCCATAATAAGGATGATTTATGCTAAGTTTAGAACTACAATCCACGCTACGCGCGGCGGTGACGTTGGCAAAACAGCGTGCGCATGAGTACTTGACCGTTGAGCACTTGCTGTTGGCGCTGTTAGACAATGATAGCGCGGTAGAAGCGTTGGTCGCCTGTGCCGCAAACCTTGAGCAGCTTGCCAGTGAGCTCAACGCCTATATCGATGAGCACACCCCTTTAGTCAATGATAAAGACGATGTCGCACCACAGCCAACGCGCAGCTTTGACCGTATCTTGCAGCGTGCGATTTTTCATGTTCAATCTGCTTCGGGCAATCGTTCGGTTGAAGGCGCGGATTTGTTGGTGTCGATGTTCTCTGAGCATGATACCTATGCGGTATATTTGCTGAAAAAACAAGGCATTACCCGTCTTGAGCTGACCCAATACCTATCACACGGCAACAAAGACAAAGAAAAAGCCACCGAAAGCACAGGTGAGCCCACCGCTGAACGCGCCGCAAAAGACCCGCTGACCGAATACGCGACCAACCTCAACCAAAAGGCCGCCAAGGGCAACACCGACCCATTGATTGGGCGCAAACAAGAGATTGAACGCGCGGCACAGATTCTTTGCCGTCGGCGCAAAAACAATCCGCTGTTGGTCGGTGATCCGGGCGTGGGTAAAACCTCGATTGCCGAAGGCTTGGCGTGGCTGATTGTCAATAAACAAGCGCCCAAGCCGCTGTTTGATTCGGTTGTATATAGCCTTGACATCGGTGCATTGATTGCAGGCACCAAATACCGTGGCGACTTTGAAAAACGCATGAAAGCCTTGCTAGACGCGCTTAAAACCAAGCCCAATGCGATCTTGTTTATTGATGAAATCCACATGATTATCGGTGCAGGTTCATCGATGAGTAGCAGCATGGATGTATCAAACTTGATCAAACCTGCATTGGCAAACGGTGAGCTGCGCTGTATAGGCTCAACCACATTTGCCGAATATCGCCAAGTGTTTGAAAAAGACCACGCCTTGAGCCGTCGTTTTCAAAAAATTGATGTCAATGAACCAACGATTGATGAAACCATCGATATTTTGCGCGGTTTAAAAGCGCGTTATGAAGATTTTCACCACGTGCGTTATACCGATGAAGCTTTGCAAAGTGCGGTCAATTTGGCGGTCAAACACATTCATGAACGCTTTTTGCCCGACAAAGCCATTGACGTGATTGACGAGGCAGGCGCGTTTGTGCGCTTACAGCAGCCATTGGCAAAATTAGATGACGCAGGCAACGCCGACACCCAAGCCGAGGCCGAAACCCCGTGCATTGACGTGGCGCAAATTGAGCATATCGTGGCAAAAATCGCGCGTATTCCGCCAAAATCGGTGTCAAGCGATGATAAAACCGTGCTTAAAGACTTAGAGCGCAACCTCAAGCACTTGGTATTTGGACAAGACCAAGCCATCAAAACCTTGGCAGATGCGATCAAGCTGTCACGTGCAGGGCTCAAGCCCGATGACAAGCCGATTGGTTCGTTCTTGTTTGCAGGGCCGACTGGGGTGGGTAAAACCGAGGTTAGCCGCCAGTTGGCGAATTTGCTCGGCATTGAACTGGTACGTTTTGATATGTCCGAGTACATGGAAGCGCATACCGCATCGCGCTTGATTGGTGCGCCACCGGGCTATGTGGGTTTTGACCAAGGCGGATTATTGACCGAAAAAATCAACCAATTTCCGCATTGTGTGCTGCTGCTGGATGAAATTGAAAAAGCGCATCCCGATGTGTTTAACCTATTGTTGCAAGTCATGGACCACGGTGCTTTGACCGACAACAACGGGCGCACAGCCAGCTTTAAGCAGGTCATTGTTATCATGACCACGAATGTTGGCGCAGAGAGCATCAGCCGCAACACGATGGGCTTTACCCAACAAGACCACAGCCGCGATAACAGCGAGGCGATTAAGCGCACGTTTACGCCCGAGTTTCGTAACCGTCTGGATGCGGTGATACACTTTAACCCATTGTCCAAAGACGTGATTGTGTCGGTGGTGGATAAATTCTTGGTAGAGCTACAAGCGCAGCTTGATGACAAAAAAGTTGTGCTAGAAATCGACGACGGCGTGCGTAACTACTTGGCGGACAAAGGCTATGACCGCTTGATGGGCGCGCGTCCAATGGGTCGCTTGATTCAAGATGAAATCAAAAAACCGTTGGCGGAGATGATTTTGTTTGGCGATTTGACCGAAGGCGGCACGGTATCCGTACGCATGAATGCCGATGACAGTGGCATTGATTTGGTCGTCACCGATGACGCGGCAGCAGATAACGCCTAGTAATAGTTTAAATTTTGGTAGCCATAAAAAATGCCTCTGTTATCCAACAGGGGCATTTTTTTACCATTCAAAAATAGCCTAAGTAAAGCCAAATCCGCAACATTGGCGCATAAAAATCGATAGACGCTACTTGGGCAGGCGAATTGGGATTGGGCTGTCATAAGGCTGTGGATAGGTTTGGCAACCGCTGGCACCTGTTAGCATGGCTAGCAGCGTGCCTAAGCCGATTACCATTTTCCAACCGTGTATGTGCTTAACGTCTAATATCACAGCGTACACGCACCGCCTGCACAGCCGCTTTCATCGTCTTGGATGACGACTTCTTGCATGGCGTTGGGGTGCGCGCGGTCTTTTTTTGCCAAGTCGTCTTGCGCATCATTAGCACCGTCACGGGTGTTGTGGTAGTACAAGGTTTTTAGCCCCAGTTTGTATGCCATTAACAGGTCTTGAATCATGACTTTCATCGGCACACGCCCATCGGTGAATTTGCTTGGGTCGTAGTTGGTGTTGGCAGAGATGCTTTGGTCGATGAATTTTTGCATAATGGCAACCAGTTGCAAATAGCCGTTGTTGTTGGGCATTTGCCACAGTAGCTCATACTGGTCTTTGAGTGTGTCAATTTCAGGCACGACTTGTTTTAAAATCCCGTCTTTTGAGGCTTTGACCGACACCAAACCGCGCGGCGGCTCGATACCATTGGTAGCGTTGGCAATTTGGCTGGATGTTTCTGACGGCATCAACGCGCTTAGCGTGCTGTTACGCAGCCCATGCGCCAAGATATCGGCACGTAAGCCTTCCCAGTCGCAGTGTAAAGGCTCTTGGCAAATGCCGTCCACGTCTGCTTTGTAGGTATCAATCGGCAGCACACCGCGCGCATAGGTGGTGTCACCAAACGCAGGGCACGCGCCTTGTTCTTTGGCAAGCTGGTTAGACGCTTTGAGCAGATAATACTGCATAGCCTCAAATGTGCGATGGGTCAAGGACAGGGCGGCAGAATCCGAGTATTTGGTGTGATTTTTTGCCAAATAATACGCGTAATTAATCACCCCCACACCCAGCGTGCGCCGCTGCATTGAGCCATTTTTGGCAGCTGCCACGGGGTAGTCTTGATAATCAAGCAGCGCATCGAGCGCACGGACAATCAATTCAGCAGGTTCTTGTAAGTCCTCAAGCTGCTCAATTTTGCCCAAGTTAATGCCCGACAAGGTGCACAGCGCGATTTCGCCGTGTTCATCATTGATGTTGTCTAAGGGCTTGGTCGGTAAGGCGATTTCCATGCATAAGTTGGATTGGCGAATGGGCGCTTTGGCAGGGTCAAACGGGCTATGGGTGTTGCAATGATCGACGTTTTGCACATAAATCCGCCCTGTGCTGGCTCGCTCTTGCATCATTAGGCTAAACAGTTCTTGCGCGGCAATCGACTGCTTGCGAATGCTTGGGTCGGCTTCGTATTGCGCGTATAGACGCTCAAATTCGGCTTGGTCGGCAAAAAATGCGTCATACAATCCTGGTACGTCTGACGGTGAGAACAAGGTAATCGCTTGGTTTTTGATCAAACGCTGGTACATGGTTTTGTTAATCTGCACACCATAGTCCATGTGGCGCACGCGGTTGTCTTCTACACCGCGGTTGTTTTTCAAAACCAACAGACTTTCGACTTCCAAATGCCAAATTGGATAAAACAACGTCGCCGCGCCACCACGCACACCCCCTTGTGAGCAGCATTTGACCGCCGTTTGAAACAGCTTATAAAACGGAATGCAGCCTGTGTGCTGCGCCTCACCGCCACGGATCGGGCTACCAAGCGCGCGGATACGCCCTGCGTTGATGCCAATACCTGCGCGTTGCGACACATAGCGCACAATCGCGCTGGTGGTAGCGTTAATGCTATCTAAGCTGTCATCACACTCAATTAACACACATGAACTAAACTGGCGTGATGGCGTGCGCACACCCGACATAATCGGCGTTGGCAATGAAATCTTAAACTGCGATACCGCGTCATAAAAGCGTTTAACATAATCCAAGCGCGTTGCCTTGTCATACAATTTGTCATAATTGGCAAACAAACACATACCGATGAGCATGTACAAAAACTGTGGACTTTCAAACACCTGCTTGGTCACACGGTCTTGCACCAAATACTTGCCTTCCATTTGCTTGACGGCGGCATAGGCAAAATTCAAATCGCGGTCATGGTCAAGATAAGCATTGAGCGCGTCAAATTCAGCCTCATCATAATCTGCCAACAGGTGCACGTCATACTTGCCTGCGGCGGTGAGTTTTTGCACATGGGCTAGTAAATGCGGCGGCTCAAACTGCCCAAACGCGATTTTGCGCAAATGAAAAATCGCCAAACGCGCGGCAAGGTACTGATAATCAGGCGTTGCCACAGAAATCAAATCCGCGGCAGACTTGATGATGGTTTCATGAATGCTTTTGGTCGTGATATTGTCATAAAACTGGATATGCGCGCTCAGCTCGACCTGAGACACCGAAACATTATCCAGTCCCGTCGCCGCCCACTCGATGACGCGGTGGATTTTGTCTAGATTAATCGGCTCAAGCCGCCCGTCGCGTTTTTGAACCATGATGTCTTTGGTAGGGGTCATAGCGTGATCTCGTTGGTTGGGTGGATGCCAAATTAGCCGACTTAACCAAATGATTGCCACGTTATTTTGCTGCTGGCATTAAAGTTTAGGCAAAGGTAGCCTATCTCACGTTTGGATAAACGTAAGCATTGGTTTAACTTTATTTAATACAAGCTGATGATTAAAATAACTATATCTAGTGGCTGGCTAAAAATGTGAGCACAATATAACCCAATATTTTTTAAAATACTAGCTTGTAAAAATTTTGGATTTATGATTGCCAAAGATGGGTGATAGGCTTGAGATACTGATTTTATTTGAAGTTTTAACAATCCGTCATGTTATGTCGTAATAAATTTTTACCAAACCCATCAATAAAAAAGCCAAATTCTGTTGGTAGAATTTGGCTTTGCTTGATGTACCAAGCAAGCTTAGGCAGCGTCGGCAGTGCTTGTATGAGCAGGGCTAGCGGTGTTTAAATCGAATAACGCCAATGCAGGCACCAACTCCAAGCTATGCACACGGGCGTCGATGTCATGCACATTGGCGGTGACGATTAATTCATCGGGTTTGACATGGTCAATGAAGCTTGCCAAACGCTCACGTACCCGCGCCGTATCACCGACAAACGACACCGACAGCGCACTATCAACCATTTGATGCTCGGCAGGTGTCCACACCGTGTCCATGTCTTCGACAGGCGCAGGCACATATGACGGACGGCCACGGCGCAAATTAACAAACCCTTGCTGCACTGAGGTGAAATGATAATCCGCATCGCGCTGACTATCGGCAAGCAAGAGATTGGCAGCCACCATTACATACGGCTGATCCAGCTGAGCCGATGGGCGGAAGTTTTCGCGGTATACGGTCACCGCTTGCATCAGCATCTGCGGCGCAAAGTGTGAGGCAAATACATACGGCAAGCCCAGCGCGGCCGCCAACTGCGCGCCAAACAGTGATGAACCCAAAATCCAAATCGGCACATTAAACCCCATCGCTGGCACGGCTTTAACCCGTGCATTGTCTGAGGCAGTAAAATAGCCCATCAGCTCTTGCACATCTTGCGGAAAGCGTTCGGCATCACCCAGTGTACGGCGCAAGGCGGCAAACGTCGCCCCATCAGTACCGGGTGCGCGTCCCAGTCCTAAGTCAAACCGCTCACCATACAATGCCGCCAACGTACCAAACTGCTCGGCAACGACCAATGGCGCGTGGTTGGGCAACATGATACCGCCTGAACCCAGACGAATGCGCTTGGTTTGGCTACCTAAGTAGCTAAGCAACACGCTGGTTGCGCTACTGGCGATACCAGGCATGTTGTGGTGCTCAGCAAGCCAATAGCGGTTGAGACCAACGTTTTCGGCAGTTTGGGCAAGACGGGCGGCATTGTGCAGTGCGTCAGAAGTGCCGTCAGCAGAAATGACGGGCACCAAATCCAAAAATGAAATTTTCATCAGTATTAATCCTTAGCATTATCTAAGGACTTAATAGCGGCAAAAATGGTAAAAATCAAGCACACTGGCCCACTAACCACTAAGCCGTTAATTCATTGTTTAATAGAGCAATCAAACGCTTAGCGACATCCAGTGTTTCATCGGTGGTCATATTCAGCGGTGGCAATAGCCGAATCGCATGACCGCCTGCCACGTTGATAAGTAGCCGATGGTTTTGCCGTGCTTTATCGACAAGATTGGCAAAATCGATATCACGGTCAGTGGGCAGTACCACACCCAGCATCATACCTGCACCACGCAGCGTGATGCCATCATCAGCCAGCGCGTCCAGCAAAGTGGTTTGTAGTAGCTCACTGTTGCGCTGCGCGGTGGTCATGACATCTTCGGCAATAATCACGTCAATCACCTCAGACACCACCCGACAGGCCAGTGGTGTGCCGCCATAGGTTGAGCCATGCGCGCCATAGCCAAAAATCTCGTTGGCAGACCCACGCGTCATACACGCACCGACAGGAAAGCCATTGCCCAAGCCTTTAGCCGTCGTCAAGATATCGGGGGCAATGGCGCTGTGCTGATAGGCAAAATATCGCCCTGTACGTCCGTTACCCGTTTGTACTTCATCCAAAATCATCAACACATCATGCGCATCACACACCGCACGCACTTGTGCCAAATAATCAAAGCCATTTGCCGCGGTATTGACACCGCTTTCACCTTGAATGGGCTCAAGCATAACCGCGCACACATCGTCATGCGCGGCCAACGCCGCCTCAATCGCAGCGATATCACCAAACGCCACGCGGATAAAATCCTCATCAAGGGGATAAAAACCTGCGCGCGCCGTCTCGTTGGCAGTTGCCGACACCGTTAGGAGCGTGCGCCCATGAAACGCGTGCTGCATGACAATCACCTTGGGGCGTGCCATACCGCGCGTGTGGGCATAGCGGCGCGCCATCTTGAGGGCCGCCTCGTTGGCCTCTGCGCCACTGTTGGCAAAAAACACCTTGTCCATGCCTGCCACCTTGCACAGTTTTGCGCCTGCGGTTTCTTGCCAGTCGATGCCATACAAGTTGCTGGTGTGTACCAAGGTCGCGGCCTGCTCGGCAATTGCGGCGCTGATCTGCGGATGGCAATGCCCCAGTCCGCACACCGCAATGCCCGTCAGCGCGTCCAAATACGGCGTGCCGTCGGCGGTATATAGCCAGCTGCCTTGACCACGGGCAAAGCAAATCGGTTGGCGTTTATAAGTCGGTAAAATGGCGGAAGCTGTAGTCATGACAAATGCCTAATGGGTTGAATGTGAAACGGTGTGCCTAGCGGCTAGATTCAATGGCTATCATCGCCTGTCAATTCATCGCTAAATGGTGCGTCTTGTGCCGCGATTTTATAATCTTCGCTTGCCCACGCGCCCAAATCGATAAGCTTGCAGCGTGCACCACAAAACGGCTTGTGGGCGTTGCTTTGCCAAACGGTGGGTTTGCCACAGCGCGGACAAGGGTAGGTGGCAGGCGCGTCATTTGGGGTTGGGTGATGCTGTGTTTGAGGTTTTTGGGTTTGATTCATAGGTATTACAAAACAGGTTGGCTTGGCATGGCGCAATGTGGCCACACTTAGCCAACATCATAGCGCAAAATAACCATTTTTGCACCAAGTTGCCACAGTTTATCAACGATAGCAGCAAGACTTTGGGCTACAATGCGTGTTAGCAGTAAACTAAATTTGACTTTATATGCATTTAAATAGCTTAAATTTTGGCATTTAAAAATTAAGGACAATACCATGACCACCCTACATTTACACCATTTAGAAAATTCACGCTCGTTTCGTATTATTTGGCTGCTTGAAGAATTGGGACTAGACTACCAGCTTACCACCTATGAGCGCAAACACGGCTTAGCACCCAAGGCTATGCAGCGCGTGCACCCGTTGGGCAAGTCACCGATTTTAGAAGATGGTGATACCGCACTTGTTGAGTCAGCGCATATCATTGAGCATGTCATTGACCATTATGACACCCAGTTGCAAAAAAATGCGCAGCGCCATATCCCAGCGGTGAGCGATGACACGCCTGAGGCGGCTACCATATTGGCGATGGTAAAAGACAAGCAGCTGCGCCCCGATTATGGTACAGCCGCGTATGAACAATACCGCTACTGGCTGCACTTCACCGAAAGCTCACTGATGCCGCTGCGTATGATTAGCCTGATGTTTGCCTTTGCTGCCAAAAAATCGCCAATCGGTATCAAACAGGTGGCACAACTGCTACACAGAGGCGTGCAACAATCCTACCTTAACCAATCCTCTGAACAGCACTTACAATTTTTAAATCAGCATTTGGGCAAGCATCCATGGCTGGCAGGCGCGCAGTTTAGTGGCGCGGACATTCATTTAGAATTTGTCATCAATGCGATGGCGCAAACGGGGGATCTGCCTGCCAAATACACGCACATTCATAACTGGCTGAAAAAAGCCCACGTACGCCCTGCCTATCAGCGCGCGGTGCAAAAGGGCGGCGCGTTCAAATTGGATGTTTAAAGCAAGTTGGATGTTTAAAATAAGTCACAAAATCACCATGCAACGCGTTTGGCTATCTTAACGGGCTTTATAGGCAAGCGCAGGTGGTTTTTTGGCTTGCCAGTCCCCAATAAGCGTTTTAAAATAATGGGTTTAAGTATTGGGGGTGCTATGGCTGAACCGTTATCAAGCGCGTTTGGGCTGGCGGACGCGGCGCGTCTTGCTGGCGACCAACCTGTCCGCGTGATTGTTGGCATGTCAGGTGGGGTGGATTCGTCGGTTAGTGCGTTGCTGCTCAAGCAAGCAGGCTTTGCCGTCGAAGGCTTATTCATGAAAAACTGGGAAGAAGACGACGGCACAGAATATTGTACTGCGCTGACCGACCTTGCCGACGCGCAAGCCGTTGCTGACTGTATTGGGATTGTACTGCACACAGCGAACTTTGCCGCTGAGTATTGGGACAGGGTATTTGAGCATTTTTTGGCAGAATACGGCGCAGGGCGCACACCAAACCCCGATATTTTGTGCAATAAAGAAATCAAATTTCGCGCGTTTTTGGACTATGCCATGACGCTTGGCGCGGATTATATCGCCACGGGGCATTATGCGCGGCGCAGCTTCACTGATGTCAATGGCAAAGCAAATCTGCTGCGCGGCCTTGATGACAACAAGGATCAAAGCTACTTTTTGCACGCTGTCGGCGGAGACAAGCTGGCAAAAACTTTGTTTCCCGTTGGTGAATTGCCCAAGCCACAAGTACGCGCGATTGCCGAGCAACATGGGCTGGCAACGGCACACAAAAAGGATTCAACGGGGATTTGCTTCATTGGTGAACGCCGCTTTAAAGACTTTTTGCAGCAGTATCTGCCTGCCAAACCAGGTGAAATTTATACCGATGATGGCGTGTGCATCGGGCAACACGATGGCTTGATGTACTACACCTTGGGGCAACGCGGTGGCATTGGCATTGGTGGGGTCAAAGACCGTGATGAGGCCGCGTGGTTTGTGCTTGACAAAGACTTAGCCAATAACCGCCTGATTGTGGGGCAAGGGCATGACCATCCGCGACTACAAAGCACGGCACTTGCCGCGTATCAAGTGGATTGGGTGGTTGCACCGCCGTCACAAGTGTTTGATACCGATGGTTTGCGCTGCACGGCAAAAACGCGGTATCGTCAGCCCGACCAAGTCTGCACGGTATACGCTGATAATGCTGATGCAAGCCGCGTTCGGGTGGTGTTTGATGTGCCGCAGCGTGCGGTAACGCCAGGGCAGTCATGCGTGTTGTATGCTGATGCGGTGTGCTTGGGCGGTGGGGTGATTGAGTCAATTTACCCATAAATGACGGTAAGTCAAGTTTAAACAGGGATTTAGGTGCGGCTTAAATCCCTGTTTTGCCCAAACGCTGATGATCAAATATGCACGTTGCGTTTGGTGTACTGCGCGCCCAGTTCAACGGGATTGACGCAGATTTGTAGCGGCTGTTGCGCTTGCGCTTTAGGCAAATGCGTGTCAAAAAACTGCGCGATGGTATCGGCAACGGTTTGGCACAAGCGCGCTAGCGTAGCCGCATCGCGCCCTGCCAGCAAGTACAGTTGCACCATGATAAAATGCTCGGGTGTGCTGCCATCGCCAACCAAACTGTGTTCGCTGGCGTAATAACGCGATTTTAAATCGTTCATCGCCTTGATTTGTCCTGTAGCAAACAAGGCTTGGTGAATGTGTGCCATCAAGCGTTCAGGCTCAGGGATGTGTAAGTCTTGGCTGGTTTCGATGATTAAATGCGGCATAAGGTTGTCCTTTTTTTGGTGGATATTGAAACAGGGCACAAACCATCTTAAATTCTAACATAGCTGTGGGGCAGGTTCGCCACACTTTTTTGGCACAATCCGACTTTGGCACGATCCGACACGTTGTGTGGCTGTATGGTGTGACGCGCTCGCTGACATGATTGACAAAAGTGGGTGTTAAAATGTGTCTGATGATGTGGCCGTCTGACAAGGCAAATTGATGGGCGTAAGCTGCCAACTGCGATGGCTAAAAAACCGATTTTTTAAAAAGCGTGCAATAACAACCAGTTAATACAAGGATAAACAATGCGTTGGGTATTTTTGGCGGTGACGGTGCTACTGCTGGAGGGCTTGACCTATGGCGCGGCGCGCGGCGTGCAATGGGGGCTTTTGCCGTGGCTGACGGACAAAACCAGCCGCTATGTGTTGTGGACGCTGCTTGTGCTGAGCAATGTCTTGTTGGTGGCGGTGGTGGTGAAGTTTTCGGGTACGGGGCTTAAGGTGCTGATGAGTTGGCTAACCGTACTGTGGCTGTTTGCGCTGGCGATGTTGGCCACATGGCTGGTGCATTGGCTGGTTAGTAAACTGCTCTTGGCAAGCATCGATACAGGCGCGGCAAATTGGTATGCGCTTTGGGGCGTGCGTGGGCTATTGGCGGCAGTGTTTGGCGGTTTGGTCGGGCTTGGGGTGTATAATGCGTATGTGCCCGTGGTGCGCCATCTGACGCTACAAACCAACCAACCCTTGGCAAAGCCTCTGCGGCTTGGGCTTGTGTCAGATTTACACTTGGGGCGGCTGGTTGGCAACTATCACTTAACAAAATTGCAAGAAATTGTCAAACATGAGCGCATTGAGCTGCTGGTGATGGCAGGCGATATCATGGATGACAACACCGATGCATACAACGCGCACAATATGCAGCCAACGCTAAGCGCGCTTGTCCATGCCGTGCCGCTCGGCGTGTATGCCAGTCTTGGTAACCATGATATGTACGGGCATGAGGCGCAGATTCGTCGTGCTATTGAGGCGGCGGGTATTCATCTGCTCGCCGATAGCCGTGCACTGGTGGATAATCGGCTGTGGCTGGTCGGGCGGCTAGATGACCATGCCCAATACCGCAAGCCCACCGCCGAGCTGCTGCCGCCCAACAACCAGCAACCCATCGTACTAATTGACCACGAACCCAGCCAAATTGCGCAAAACGTGGTATTGCCGATTGACGTACAGCTATCAGGACACACGCACAACGGGCAGATTTTTCCTGCCAATTTTATCGTCAAAGCGATTTATCGATTGGCATATGGGCATGAGCGCATCAACGACACCGATGTCATCGTCAGCTCAGGCTATGGGCTGTGGGGCGTGCCGTTTCGCTTAGGCTCACAGTCTGAGGTATGGGTGATTGATTTGGTGGGCAAACACTAACAAATAATCTGCTCGGTTTTCATCCGCGCGGTGTCTAGCATGGTGAGTAAGTTTTGGCGCATGTCATCAACACTCATCTCAACATCGCACTCAAGCGTGTAAGTCAAGCTGCTTAGCACCATGTGCGCATAGCAGTGCCCTTGGTAGTCTAAATCACCTGCTTTGCCGTTGTATTCGGCGTATACAATGTAGTTGCGCCGAATCAGCGCGTACATGTCATCATACAAATGAACGGTCGGTGTTTTGATTTGCCACAATGCCAAAATCCGCGATTTTTGACTATAAATAAATTGCCAAAACCGTGCCAGCCAGTTGGCAAGGCTCTCTTGTGATGACAGCGTACAACGCTCAGCCAAAAACTGCTCATATACGGTGCGAAAACCTGCCACCATCGTCTCGGCAAGTGCGTCTTTGCTGGCATAATGCCGATAAAACGTTGAGCGGTTGATTTGCGCATCTTCTAAAATATCCTGCACAGTAATCGCCCGATATGGCTTTTCGGCAAGCAGTTTTAAAAACGCTTGCTCAATGTGCTGTTGGGTTTTGATGACGCGCAAGTCATTTTCATTCATCGTTTGGTTACCTATGGGCAAGTGAAGCGCGGCAAGCATCGGCTTACGGCGGCAAAATTTACCAAAAGTGAATAACTTATGCAATAGGGTGGGGGCTTTTGTGGTGTTATGCAACAGCGGCGGCAGATTTTATCAGAGCCAATTGATACCAAAATCTATAACGCAAGGCGTGAATAAACACAAGTTTTATTTAGGTTTTGGTAAAAATAGTTACAAAATAAAGTTGTCACGTAAGCTTGATAAACAGGCGTATAATGGCGCAAACATCGGACGTTGGCAGCTTTATGACCCACCCAAAAACCCCTTCCTTAGCTACATCTAGCAATTTATCCACCACAGCCAATACCCATGGTCATACATCACAATTTGCCTTGACCTTTGGCGCGATTGGCGTGGTATATGGTGATATTGGTACCAGTGTGCTGTACTCGGTCAAAGAAGTATTTTCCCATGGCGGTTTGGCGTGGACAACGGCGAATGTGTATGGCGTTTTTTCGCTGTTTATTTGGACGTTGATGATTATTGTCAGTCTAAAATATGTCACTTTGGTGCTACGCGCCGATAATCACGGTGAGGGCGGGCTGGTGGCGATGTTGGCACTGGCGATGAGTGCGATTCGTCAGCAGGCACAGTCGGCAAGCATGACCAAGCTATACGGTGTGATTATGCTGTTGGGGATTTTTGGCACGTGTTTGTTTTATGGTGACGGGGTGATTACGCCTGCTATTTCGGTGCTGTCGGCGGTCGAGGGGTTGGCGGTGGTATCACCGCATCTTGCGCCATGGGTCATGCCTTTGACGTTGGTGATTTTGTTCGCGCTGTTTTTTGTTCAACGTTTTGGCACGCAAGGCATCGGGCGGTTTTTTGCGCCGATCATGGTGCTGTGGTTTGCTGCTATTGCAGGCATTGGCGTGTATCACATTGCACACAATCCTGCAATTATCGCAGCTATCAATCCGCTGTATGCGCTTATGCTGATGACGCACGAGCCGTGGACGGTGTTTTTGATGCTCGGTGCGGTGGTGCTGTGTGTGACGGGTGGTGAGGCGTTGTATGCTGATATGGGTCATTTTGGCAAGCGTCCGATTCGGCTAGCGTGGTTTGGGCTTGTGCTGCCTGCGCTGGTGCTCAATTATTTGGGGCAAGGCGCGTTTTTGTTGGCAAACCCGACGGCGCGCGACAATCCGTTTTTTTTGATGATTCCTGAAACGCTGCGCGTGGGCATGGTGGTGCTGGCAACGCTTGCCACAGTGATTGCTTCGCAAGCGTTGATTTCTGGCGCGTTTAGTATCACCAAACAGGTGGTGCAGTTAGGTTTATTGCCGCGCTTGCGGATCGTTTATACCAATGCCAAATCGGCAGGACAAATTTATGTGCCTGCGGTGAATTGGGGATTGTTTGTGGCGATTGTACTGGCGGTGGCGTTGTTTAAAACCTCAAGTGCGTTGGCAGCAGCGTATGGCATCGCGGTGTGTACCGATATGCTGATTACGACGATTTTGACGTTTTTTGTCATTCGCTATGCGTGGCGTTATCCGTTGGCGTTGTGTGTCGCAGCGACGGCGTTTTTTGTCTGTATTGATGGGCTGTTTTGGGCATCAAATTTGCTTAAATTGCCTAAAGGCGGTTGGTTTCCACTGCTGCTAGGTGCAGGCATGTTTGTGCTTATGACCACTTGGCGCGATGGACGTGCGTTGCTTAGCCAAGCCCAACAACGCACCAGTGCTGATTTGCGCGAATACTTGGCGCAGCTTTATGGAGGGATTAAGGCAGCGCGTTTACAAAACGCCGTGCAGCAGCTGGATGCACGCATCAACAAGCTGGCGTTGATGCCTGCGTTTGCTGATAGTCCATTGAGCCGTGATTTGGATCGCCAATACCAACATTTACAAGAACAACGCGCGCGCTATCACAAATACCAACCGATTGCTGATATCAATATTGTTGAGGGCGTGGCGGTATTTTTGGTGGCAAAGCCCGATATCGTCCCGTTGGCACTCACACAAAATCTTAAGCACAACAAGGTCTTGCACCATTTTCAAGTGTTTGTGTGTGTCAAAACCCATGACGTGCCGTGGATTGGGCTTGCAAAGCGCAGCGAGGTGGTGTACTTGGGCAATAATTGTTGGCAGGTGCTGCTCAATTACGGCTTTAAAAATGACATCGATGTGCCTGCCGCGCTACGCCACGTGACAGCGTTTAATTTTAACCTTGCTGAACAGCCTGTGAGCTATTTTTTGTCGCAGATTGTGGTCAAAAACCCTGCACCCAAACACACGCCCAATCAGGCGCGCGCCAAGTCATCCCACCCAACTATCCACCCACCAGCCACGCCTGCTCCGATGGCACACTGGCGCAAAAGATTGTTTGCCCACCTGCAGCGCAACGCAGGCAACGCGGTGGAATACTTTAAACTGCCCAGCAACCAAGTGGTAGAGCTTGGCGTTAAGGTAGATATTTAAGCGTTGGTATCTTCATCATCAAACGCTTGATTGAGCGCGCGCTCAACCGCGTCAATGCGCGTTTGACAGACCTTGTAGGCGGCGATGGATTGCTCAACAATCGCCATCAGCTCATCGATGTTCGGCTGCTGGCTAGATTGCAGCTGTTGGGCGTTGGTTTTGAGTACATGGTAAGCGGTTTGAAAATCGGTTGGTGTGGTGGGTGTGCTCATGGTGTTTATCGTTAAAAAGGTTAAAAACTAAGTGGAAAATTGGCGCTGTACGCTGGTTTTGTCAATGGGCGGTTTATGGCTGGTTTAAAGCAACGTCATCAACCCTCACCGCCAGTTGCCCGTCTTGTAGCTGTAGCGTCAAGTTGGTATGCGCTGCGACGTGTTTGGCATGGGTGATGATATGCCCATCTGCTGTGCGCACAATGGCATAACCTTTTGCCAACACGTTGGCAGGGTGTTGGAGCAAAATCACCTCGCGCAACTGCTCGCTGTGCTGCTTGGCAAGGGCAAGCTGCTGATATGCGGCTTGTTTGAGCGTGTTGAAGGCAAAATCAAGCTGCTGACGGCTGTGCTGTAGTTGCTGACGGGCGGCGTGTTGGCTAGTCATTAACTGGTGTTGGCAGTCAGTTTTTGCCAGTTGCAGCTGCTGTGCGGCGGCGTGCTGAATTTGGACAAATGCCTGTTTTGCCGCTTGGGTGGTGGCGTACAGGTGTTGGGCAATGCCTGCAATGACCTTGGATGGGGTATCAAATCGCGTATGTGCCACCTCATCAAGCAGTACGCGGTCACGCTCATGCCCAATACCAACCCACACAGGCATCGGCTGTTCGGCGACCAACGCGGCAAGTTCATAATCATTTAAATATGCCAAATCACCAACCGCACCGCCACCGCGAATGATGACTAACAAATCAGGTGTAATACCTCGCGCTTGCAGTGCCTTACGCCCCGTGATGATGGCTTGGCGAATCTCACTGGGCGCGTGGTTACCCTGAAACGTGGCATGGGCATAGCTAAATTCACACGCGCCTGCCGCCATCAGACGGTCGGCATCGGCGCGAAAATCGCCCAAGCCTGCGGCGTTCTCAGGTGCGATGACCAACACATGCGTGATGTCAAACGGTATAGGCAAACTGGCATTGAGCGTCAATAAGCCCTCATTTTGTAAGCGGCTGAGCATAGCTTGGTATTGCTGCGCCAAATCGCCCAAGGTATATGTCGGGTCAATATCCAAAATCGTCACCGCAAAGCCGTATTGCGGATGAAAACTTGCCGATACCTTAAACAGCACGTTTAGGCCCTGTGCTAGGCTGCGCCCCGTTTGGCGTTCAAACTTGCCAAGCAAACGCTGCGCCTGTCCGCGCCATAAATTGCCGCGACAGCTGGCGGTGATTTTGCCGTTAGCGTCCTTGTCCGCCAGCTCAAAATAGTGGTGTCCGCCCTTGCTGCTGTGGCTGCGAATCTCCGCCTTGACCCACACGCTATGGGCGAAGGTTTCTTGAATCACCAGTTGCACAGCGGCCAGATAATCCGCCAATGACAGCGTGGTGTCTTGCATGGCGGCTTGTAGCTCGGCATCGGCTTGTGCCTGTGCCAATTCGGCATCAAGCTGCGCCCGCTGGCTGTCGCTCAAAGGCGTATCAGCAGCGGCGTGACTGGCGGCAAGGGTATCAAGTTGGCGTAAGATGCGATGATTGGTGGGCATGATGGCGATTGGCGTAAAATCAAAAAAATTTGGTAACCTACCGACCAATTGTAGCATTTCAGCCGCACCAAGGGGAAAGAAAAATTTTCCCTTTAACTGTAAAAATCCGCTAAAATAATGAATTTTATCAGTTTTAAAAAAGGAAGACGTGACAATGCGATTTATTGATGAAGCAATCGTAACAGTCAAAGCAGGCGACGGTGGCAACGGCATTGTCAGCTTTCGGCGAGAAAAATACGTGCCCAAAGGCGGCCCTGATGGCGGTGATGGCGGCAAGGGCGGTGATGTGTACGTCATCGCCGATGACAACACCAACACGCTGGTGGATTATCGTTTTACACGGCGTTTTGATGCCAAACGCGGCGAAAACGGTGGCAGCAAAAACTGCTCAGGGCGCGGCGCAGATGATATCTATTTGACCGTGCCGATTGGGACGACAGTGGTCGATGTGGAGACCGATAGCGTCATCGGTGATTTGACCGCAAAAGGCCAAACGCTATTGGTCGCCAAAGGTGGTGATGGTGGACTTGGCAACACGCATTTTAAATCCTCAACCAACCAAGCACCGCGTCGTGCCACGTCAGGTTTTGCAGGCGAGCTTAAACAATTAAAACTTGAGCTAAAAGTGGTTGCCGATGTCGGCTTAATTGGCTTGCCCAATGCAGGCAAATCAACGTTTATTCGACAAGTATCGGCAGCGCGTCCTAAAGTAGCAAACTATCCGTTTACCACGTTAGTGCCAAACTTGGGCGTGGTGGATGTCGGGCGGCATCGCTCGTTTGTCATGGCAGATATCCCCGGATTGATTGCAGGTGCGTCGCAAGGTGCTGGGCTGGGTATTCGGTTTTTAAAACACGTGGCGCGCACGCGGCGGTTGTTGCATTTGGTTGATGTGCAACCGATTGACGGCAGTGATCCTGTTGAGAATGCGCGCGTGATTTTGCATGAATTGGCCGCGTTTTCGCCCGAGTTGGCAGACTTGCCACAGATTTTGATTTTAAACAAAATCGACCAAGTCCCCGAACAAGAACGTGACGCGGTGCGCGCGCGTATCGTTGAGGGCTTAGACTGGCAAGGCGAGGTGTTTATGACCTCAACCTTGACGGGCGAGGGCGTGGACGCGGTGGTGTGGCATTTGATGAATGCCATTGAAGCTGAGCGTGAGCGCGAGCAAGAAGACCCCGACTATGCCGCCGCCCAACGCGCGCGCTTCTTACGCCTAGAAGCCGAGGTGCGCCAAAACAGCGAAGCACAAAAACAAGCCTACCGCGCGCAGCGTAAGGCGCAGCGCGAGGGCGTGCAAGTTGATGACTTGGATGACGACGATGACGGCGTGGAAGTGGTGTATGCGCCGTATTAAGGGCTAGAATCTGACCAAAAAAAGCCGCCTTCCAACGTGTGGGTAGGCGGCTTTTGCAGTTTGGTTCAGCAAATAATTTTAGCAAATAATAAAGTACCGCACCAACCCCATTACGCCAAGCTATTTAACAACTCAACCAACTGTTGCCGCGCTTTGACAAAGCCATCAATCCCTGCAGGCAGCAATTCATGAGTAATGGCATCATTGCTTAATTGTGTGTCAAAATCGGTCTGGGCAAGCGTCGCTTTGGCGATGGGGCCATGTGTCATGTCGGGCGATAACTGGCGTACGACGGGCGTATCCATATCGGCAAGCGCGTCGAGCAGCTCAGGCGAAATCGTTAGCAAGTCACAACCTGCCAACGCCAAAATTTGCTCAACACTGCGAAAGCTTGCGCCCATGATTTGGGTGGGGTAGCCGTGCTGTTTGAAATAATGATAAATCCGTTTGACCGATTGCACGCCTTTATCTTGTGCAATGGCGATATGCTCAGCGTGTTCGGCGCGTTTTTGCCAGTCCAAAATCCGCCCAACAAACGGTGAAATCAACGTCACCCCGGCATCGGCACACGCTTGTGCTTGTGCCAAACCAAAAATCAGCGTCACGTTACAAGCGATGTTTTGCTGCTCAAGCTGACGCGCAGCTTGGATGCCTTGCCATGTGCCAGCAATTTTAATCAAAATCCGTGACGTATCCACGCCGACCTTGGCATACGCGTCAATAAACCGCAACGCTTGTTGTACGGTCGCGTCGGTGTCATAGGACAGGCTGGCATCGACCTCAGTGGAGACGCGCCCATCAATTAATGCCAAAATCTGCTTGCCCAAATCCACGGTCAAATCATTGATGACCGCATCCACGTCGCCACGGTGGCGGGCAAGCGCGGCGCGTAGCTGTGGTTGCATGTCAGCGTGTGACAAGGCTTTGGTGATGAGGCTTGGATTGGTGGTGGCATCCACAGGTTTTAGCCGCGCAATCGCTTGCAAATCGCCTGTATCGGCAACCACGGTGGTCATTTGTTTAAGTTGTTGTAAGCTGTTCATTAAAAATCCAAATTTTGTTAAGTGTTGGCATAGGTTGAGCTTTTTTAATTTGTCTTAGCAATATACCGTGATTTTATGTGTTTGCCAATGGTTTTTAGCACCTATAAATAGCCCAAACAACTATTTGTCCAAAACCCTGCCAAAAGCGTTTGGCGACGACTCAACCCTGCGCCAGTTTTTAAGCTGCGCCAGTTGAATGACCGACTTGGCAGGTAAGGCGGTTTTTAGCTGACGTGGGCGCAGATTGGGCTGGGGGGCTAGCAGCTGCATGTGTGGGTAGGGCGTGGCAATGCCAGCATCGTCAAACGCGTGTTTGATTTTTTCGCGTAGCTGCTCTTTGAGCACGGGCAGGCGCGCCACTTGCGGCGGCGCAACCCAAAACCGCACGATAAAATACACCCCAAAATCGCCGATGTGATCAACCGTGACCAATGGCGCAGGGCGTGGGCTTAAAGCGTCCTCGTGGGTGAGTACCGCCATCATCACCGCACGCGCCGCTTCGATGTCCTGCTCAAGCGCAATCCGCACTTCAATGTCAAAACGTATGAGGTTTTTAGACGTTAGATTCACCACCACCGATGAGGCGACCGACGAATTTGGCACGATCACAGTGATATTATCACGCGTCAAAATCTTGGTCGTGCGCAATGCGATTTCAACGACTTTACCTTCATTGTCGTTGATTTTAATCCAATCGCCGACTTGAAATGACTGCTCAATTAAAATATTAATGCCTGAGATAAAGTTTGCCAGCGTCGATTGGGCGGCAAAACCCACCGCAATCCCTGCAATCCCCAAACCTGCCACCACAGACACGATGTCAAAACCAAACTGCGCCATGACGCTTGCCAGCCATAGTACGATAATCAGTACCGACAGCAGGTTGTGTAGCAGTTGTTTGATAGAGGCGTTTAAGCCATAATCTTTGAGCATTTGTTGCATGATATAGCCAAGGTTATACCACAACAAATAAAACAGTACCGACCAAATGCCTGCCTTGACACTGGCTTTGATGGTATCGGGGTCTACGCTAAGCTGGCTCATCACCGCAAGCACACTGGAGAACAGCCACAGCAGCCGCGCAAATAGCCGCCACGAGGAAAAATAACGGCTTTTTTTACCCGTCCAGCGGTTGTGCTTGATGGCATACACCGTCAGCCAGTATAGCAGCCCAAGCACGCCAAGCAAAATCGCCACTTTAATCGTCGTTGCCGCGATGCGCTTGGCTTGCCATGTCCAGTTGAGTGCTTCATCCTCCAGCGAGCCGCCCAATGCCAGATAAAAATCATAGTACAAATCGCGAAAAATTTGGCGAAAAAACTGGCGTGCCGACATACCCCGACCTTTGGCTAGCGCATTGGTTTAGTGTCGGCTTAGCGTAACATGGGATTGAGGCGTGGTAAAGCGGCGTTTTTTGCCTCAGGGTCATGCGCGGCAGCTGTGTCTGTGTCTGAGTCTGCGTCGGCATCGTCAGCCATGGCTAAACATTGCTTAACGATATCACGCAATGCCGTGCGCACGCCCTCGATGATGGTGGGGTGATAAAACGGCATGGTCAAAAGTTCAGCGGCACTCAAGCCCTGCATAATGGCAAGCGCGAGGATATGCGCCAAATATTCGCCATCGGGAGCAACCATACATGCGCCAAGCAATTTACCGTCACTGCGGTCGGCATAAAGGTGTAGCGCACCTTGATTCACGCCCATCACGCGGCTACGCCCTTGGTTGGCAAAGCTGACATGGCCTGTGACAAAATCCGTATCGCTGTCTTTTAGCTGTTGGTAGGTTTGTCCAACTTGGGCAATATTGGGCAAGCAAAACACCACCGACAGCGGTACGGGCAGATCGCGGATGTTGTCGTCGGTGCTTGAGCAGTCTTTAGCCAGCATGCCTGCCTGTGTGCCCTCAATATTGGCAATATGCAGCAGCGGAAAATGTCCGCTGGCATCACCGACGACAAACACGCGGCGTTCTTTGATTTGCCCTGTGGCAGGGTCAAGGTCTTTGGGGTAGCCCTTGTCATCCAAGGCAATGCCGAGGTGACCTACGCCAAGTGATTCTAACTTAGCATGTCGTCCGATGGCGGCTAGCAAATAATCGGCAGCAAAGGTTTGGCGGTTGCCATCGTCATCGGTGTAGTGTACACGCACGCCGCTAGCCGTGGCGGCTACGTCATCAATCGTCGCGTTGAGTGTCATGTCCACGGTCGTAGCTAGGCTGTCAATCGCTGCGGCATTGATGGCATCATCGTGTAAGCCGCCAAGCGTGGCATCGCGGTTAAACAGCCGCACACGCACACCAAGCATACTAAACGCCTGCGCCAACTCTAGCCCAATCGCACCTGCGCCCACCACAGCCAATGACTTGGGCAAATCGGGCAAATCAAACACCGTGTCTGATGTCAAAAGCCGATCGCCCAAGGCATCCGCCCAGCCATCGGGCACTGACGGCGTTGAGCCTGTGGCGATAATCAGCGTATCTGCTGCGATGATGTCAGCATTGACCGCCAACAAGGCTTTATCATCCTCACTTTTGCCGATGATGTGTGCTGTACCGCTGATTTTTTGGTCATCTGCCCAGCCATCAACGGTGGTTTGCACATAGCTGGCAAGCCGCGCGCGCTCGCGTTGCACACGCTGCATGACGGCTTTGCCATCGACATGCACCGCCGTGCTGATACCAAATTCATCGGTGGTGCGCGCATGATGCGCGCGTTCTGCCGCGGCTAGCAGCAATTTACTGGGCATACACCCTGCGTCAATGCAAGTCGTCGTCCAGCTGCCTGCATTGATGATCACCACGTCTTTGCCACATTTTTTGACTTGGTGAAACGCACTTTGCCCTGCTGTGCCTGCGCCAATGATGGCGACATCAACCGTGCGAGTGGGGGTATGCGGCATAGTTTTTCCTGACTTCATCTGGCTCAATACACACGTTGGTTAAGGAAAAAAGACGACAAGGCGCAGTCTTTTTTCCTTGTTACTTTTTTGGGTATTAGCGTTTGTCGGTGGTGGGACGGTTGAATTTGATACCATCACCGCAAGCTTTCATGCGTAGGCTGATGGTTTGAAACGTTTTGTTTTGGCGCACGTCTTTGCCGCTTTGAACCCACTCATCGAGCTCATTTTTTTGCGCTTGGGTGATTTTGGCTTGCTCATCTAGCACGCAGGTGCAAAACCGTCTGGCAGACTTGCTGTCGGTGATATTGCGCTCAGTCATTTGGCTGGCGCAGGCATTGACTTGCTGGGCATTGGCGGCGTACGCGCCCGTGTTGACCAGCAGCGCGACGGGTAACGCAGCAACGCTTAGCGCGGTGCGAAGGTTAAACAACGGTGTTTTCATAGTGTTCCTCAAACAGATTGTTGCGCGGTGGTGGTTTAGCGCCATGCTATCAACCACGATGCGGCCAAAATATGACCCATCCACCCATGCGCACGCATAGCGTTAGCCTACCCGATAGCGCGTGGGATCGTCTATTTCAGCTTGTAAAAAACCTTGCTGGCGTAGCACACAACTGTCGCATACGCCGCACGCGCGTCCCTCATCATCGGCTTGATAACACGACACCGTCAAGCTATAGTCTACACCAAGCGACGTGCCAAGGCGAATGATATCGGCTTTACTCAACTGCAACAAAGGCGTGGCAATGGTTAAAGTCTGCCCAAGTCGCCCTGCTTTGGTGGCAAGGTTTGCCATGTGGTTAAACGCGGCGATGTAGTCAGGGCGGCAGTCAGGGTAGCCTGAATAATCCACCGCATTTACCCCAATGACAATCGTGCGCGCGTGCGTCACTTCAGCCACTGCCAACGCATACGCCAAAAAAATCGTGTTGCGCGCAGGCACATACGTGCTGGGAATGGCGTGGTCGTCATGCTGCTTGGTGAAGTCATGCGCATGCCCCGTCGGCACATCCATGGATGGGTCGGTCAGCGCCGAGCCGCGCAACTGTGCCAAATCAATGTTGATAATCCGATGATTGACTTGGGCGCGTTTGGCAATGCGCTTGGCAGCAGCCAGCTCGCTGTTATGGCGTTGCCCATAGTCAAAGCTGACCGCGGTGACATGATCAAAATGCGCCTTTGCCCAGTACAAACACGTCACCGAATCAAGCCCACCCGACAACAGCACCACAGCGTTGTTGGGTGATAAAGCTGAATCGGGGGAGGAGGTGGGATGGTTGAGTGACATAATCTTAACGCTTGAATAAATACACAAAAATAAGCCTATTATAAGCCATTTGGACGCCATTTTTTGAAATTTATTGTGCGCATGGTGCAGGCTAAGACAGCAATATCAGTGCAAACCAAACACTAAACCGCCTAACAACGCGGCTTAAATATGCCGTTTGGTCATAACAATGCGGTGATTTATCATAGCCAAATAACGACGAACCTTGTTAGAATAGCGCGCTTAATCGTGGCGTTTACGATGGATTGCAAGCGCGTCATGGCTGATTAATTACTCATGAAAGGGGGTGCTATGTCATCAGCGGTTTTGTCATTGAAACAATTTACCCAGTCAAATACCATCAAATGGTCGGCGCTTGGCGCATTGACGTTGGCGGCGGCGATTGGCTGTGCGCGCGCACCCACCCAACAGGCGGACAGTGCCAATGCCGATGCCAACACCAACAACAACGCAGCCCATACCGCTGCCAATGGTGATATCAAATTGCTCAACGTATCATACGATGTGGCGCGCGATTTTTATAAAGACTATAACCCCAAGTTTGTGCAAGCATACGCCCAAACCCACAATGGCGCAAAAATTGACATTCAGCAGTCGCATGGTGGGTCAAGCAAACAAGCATTGGCGGTGGCAAATGGTTTACAAGCCGATGTCGTCAGCATGAACCAAGGCTCAGATATTGAACTGCTGGCAAAAAAAGGCTTGGTGGCCAATGACTGGCAGCAGCAATTTCCCAACCATGCCGTGCCTTATACCAGTGCGGTGGTGTTTTTGGTGCGTCAAGGCAACCCCAAGCACATCCAAGACTGGACAGATTTGACCAAATCGGGCGTGCAAATCGTCTTGGCCAATCCCAAAACCACAGGCAACGGGCGTTATGCATTTTTGGGCGCGTATGGCTACGGCTTACACCAGTTCAATAACGACGATGCCAAAGCGCAAAACTTTGTCAAGCAGCTGCTTAAAAACGTGCCTGTGTATGAAAACGGTGGACGGGCGGCAACGACCACGTTTTTGCAACGTCAAATCGGTGACGTGTTGGTGACGTTTGAAAACGAGGCCAACCTTGCCAGCAAGCAATTTGGGCAAGGGCAGGTTGAGATTGTTTACCCAAGCTACACGGTGGCAGCAGAAAACCCCGTCGCCATTGTCAAAACTGTAACCGACAAAAAAGGCACGACCGAAGCGGCAAAAGCGTATTTGGACTACCTGTGGAGCGAGCCTGCCCAGCAGTTGGCAGCGGATTTGTACCTGCGCCCCAGTGATGCCAACGTGCTGGCAAACAATGCGGACAAACTGCCTGCGCTCAACACCTTTAGCCCCAATGCCGTATTTGGCAGTTGGGATGACATCATGGGCAAATACTTTAAAGACGGTGGCGTGTTTGACCAGTTGGCTGACCCAAACAGCACCACAACGCCTGCTGATAACAAAAAATAACGTTGCTGGCATTTTAATCCTTCATCCATCAACCAACAAAAGGTAAATTTGACGTATGGCAAGTCCGCCTCACGCCCGCGAATCCGCGCCGCCCACGACGGCTAAGCCGCGTGTGGATATCAAAACGCTGCCCAAAAATAAAAAACGCCACATCATGCCGTTTTTTAATCTCAGTTTGGGTATCAGCGTGTTGGCGTTGTCATTGCTTGTGCTGTTGCCGTTTGTCGCGATGGTGCTGACGGCGGCGGATGGTGGATTGGCAGGTTTTTGGCAGACCATCACCGAACCGCGCGTACAAGCAGCGATAGGCCTGACGCTCAAGGTGTCGCTATTGGCGACTTTGACCAATTTGGTGTTTGGTACGTTGGTGGCGTGGGTGCTGGTGCGCTATGATTTTTTTGGTAAATCGCTGCTCAATGCGTTGGTGGATTTGCCATTTGCCCTACCAACGGCGGTGATGGGGATTTCGCTGGCGACGTTGTACGCGCCAAATGGCTTGCTTGGCCGTTGGTTTGCGCCGTTTGGTATCAAGATTGCTTTTACCCCGATTGGTATTTGGTTGGCGTTGGTGGTGGTGAGTTTGCCGTTTGTGGTGCGTGCGGTGCAGCCTGTGTTGGCAGAGCTGTCGGTTGAATACGAAGAAGCCGCCGCTGTGCTGGGTGCAAACCGTTTGACCACGGTGCGCCGCGTGGTACTGCCTGAATTATACCCGGCCTTGCTGATGGGGGCAGGCATGATGTTTGCCCGTGCCACGGGCGAGTACGGCTCGGTGATTTTTATTGCAGGTAATTTGCCGATGAAGTCAGAGATTTTGCCGCTGATTATCATTGGGAAATTAGAAAGCTTTGATGTCACGGGCGCGGCGGCAGTGGCACTGTTTATGTTATTGATTTCATTCGTGATTTTATTTACCATCAATGCCGTGCAATGGTGGCTAACGCGACGTGGCGGAGGCGTGTGATGATTGGCGGACAAGATTACCCGTACCAAAACGCGCCTGCGACCAAAGAGCCTGCGTGGCTGCGCTGGTTATTGATTGGCATTGCCGTGCTGTTTATGACGGTTATGCTGGTGATTCCGCTGGCCGCGGTGTTTTATGAAGCGCTCAAAGGCGGCTGGCAATTGTACATTACCGCGCTGACCGATAGCGAAGCGTTGGCGGCAATTCGCTTGACCTTGCTAACAGCGGCGATTGTCGTGCCGATTAATACCGTGATTGGTATTGCATTGGCTTGGCTTTTGACGCGGTTTGATTTTCGCGGTAAGCAGTTTTTGACGACGTTGTTGGACTTGCCGTTTTCGGTCTCGCCTGTGGTAGCAGGTTTGATGTTTGTGTCACTGCTGGGGGCTAACACGTGGCTTGGCGGTTGGTTGGAATACTTTGGTTTTCAAGTGATTTTTGCCATTCCAGGCATCGTGCTGGCGACGCTGTTTGTCACGTTTCCGTTTGTGGCACGTGAGGTGATTCCGCTCATGCAGTCACAGGGTGCAAGCGAGGAGCAGGCGGCTTTGACGCTTGGAGCGTCGGGCTGGCAGATGTTTTGGCGCGTGACCTTGCCGAATATCAAGTGGGCACTGCTGTACGGTATTATTTTGACCAATGCGCGCGCGATGGGAGAATTTGGCGCGGTCAGTGTGGTGTCGGGGCATATCCGCGGCGAAACCAACACCATGCCGCTATTGGTTGAAATCGCTTACAATGAATATAACATGGTGGCGGCGTTTGCCTTATCAAGCCTGCTTGCGCTGTTGGCACTGGTAACGCTGATTATCCAACAGCTTTTAACCCGCTATCAAGCCAATAAACAACAAGGTGAGGCGGTGCAAGAGGATATAGATTTTGAGCCGCTGCCGACCGCGCCCAGCGCCTACCGCCGCCTGACCACCGACCAACTTAACAAGGATGACCCCACGCCATGAGCATTGAAATTCGTGATGTCAGCAAGCAGTTTGGGCAATTTACCGCCTTGCATCCGCTGAATTTGACCGTACCCACGGGCAAATTGACCTCGCTGCTTGGGCCATCTGGCTGCGGAAAAACCACGTTGCTGCGTATCATTGCAGGGCTAGAGCTTGCCGATACGGGACGGATTTTGTTTGACGGTGTGGATGTCACCGATGTACCCGTGCAAAAGCGGCATATCGGTTTTATGTTTCAGCAGTATGCGCTGTTTCGCCACATGACGGTGTATGACAACATCGCGTTTGGCCTGACCGTCATGCCCAAAAACCAACGCCCGAGCCAAGCGGACATTGACAAAAAAGTCAAACACTTGTTGGAGCTGGTGCAGCTACCGCAAACTGCCAACAAATACCCACATCAGCTATCGGGGGGGCAGCGTCAGCGCATTGCGTTGGCGCGTGCGTTGGCGGTTGAGCCCAAGTTATTGCTGCTTGATGAGCCATTTGGCGCGTTGGATGCCAAGGTGCGTAAGTCACTGCGCGGTTGGTTGCGTGCGATTCACCATGAGCTGGGTATTACCAGTATTTTGGTCACCCATGACCAAGACGAAGCGGCAGAATTGTCTGATGAAATCGTTGTCATGAACCATGGTGAAATCGTGCAAGTGGGGGATTATCAGCAACTGATTCGTAACCCTGCCAATGCGTTTGTCGCCGATTTTTTGCAAGAGGCGCAAATCGAATACATGATTTAAGCCAACACTTGGTCAGTTCATTAACCAAAAAAGCCGCTTGCACCCCAAAGATACAAGCGGCTTTTTAACAGCGGGTGGGCAGATTTAGCGGTTATAAAAATCGTCATCAAACGGATTGAAGTTTGGGTTAAAATTGCCTTGATTACCAAAGCGTTGATTTTCCAAGTGGTTTAAATCGCCATTGCCGTGGGGTGCGCGTTCGCGCCGCTCATAGCCTGCTTGATCGTCAAAACGTGAATAGTTGCCTTGATAGCCGCGTTCAGAATTGCCATAGCGTTCTTGCGGCTGCTGGGTATAATCGCGCTCATAAGCACCGCCATCGTACGCGCTATCGCCTTCAAAGCCAGTACGCTCATGCAAAATACGCTGATAAATCTCTTCACGGTGTACAGCAATGTCCTTGGGCGCATTGACACCCAAACGCACTTGATTGCCTTTGACACCCAACACGGTGACACTGACTTCATCACCAATCATTAAAGTTTCGCCAACACGGCGGGTTAAAATTAACATGCGTCACGCTCCTTATGTCGCCTGATTAGCAGACGGGCTGCTACGGTGACTGGCGCGTTTGCTAACGCGCCTTATCATTATTTACCCAATGTCGCCAAATCGCACGCCCTCATTCACGCTGCGTAAGCATTGCGATTTGCCCAAATCGCACGGTATTTATCAAGCAAGCTTAAATGGTGCAAAAAATTGGTCTGATTTGGCAGCAGCATAAAACAATCCACCGCCAAAACCAATTAATGTTGGCACTGGCGGTGTCGTGGTTGCATGGTTTGGCACAAACGCCATACCTGCTTAGCCCTTTAATCGGGGCATCTGGCAAAATTACAAGGCGGATTACAAGCCAGCGACCTTGCTTTCACCGTTGTCGCGGTCAAGCCCAAACGCGGTGTGCAATGCCTTGACGGCTTTTTCAAGCTGCTGCTCTTGAATAACCACGGAGATTTTGATTTCACTGGTTGAAATCATCTGAATATTGATGTTGTTTTCTGCCAAGGTTTGGAACATCTGGCTAGCCACGCCTGCGTGTGAGCGCATACCCACACCCACCAGTGACACCTTGACCACTTTATTATCACCAACAATTTCTTTACCGCCGATTTCTGCCAAATGCGCCTGCAAAATCTGCATGGCTTTGTCATAATCACCGCGATTGACAGTAAAGCTAAAGTCTGTGCTACCGTTGCTTGATAGATTTTGCAAAATCATGTCGATTTCGATGTTGGCTTGGCTGACGGGGCTGATAATCGCTGAGGCAATACCGGGGCGATCAGCAACGCCGCGCACAACGATTTTGGCTTCGTCACGGTTAAAGGCAATCCCTGAGATAATCGGCTGTTCCATCGTGTCTCCCTCGTCGGTGGTGATAAGCGTGCCCACCGTTTGTCTAAATGTGTCATCAAAGCTGCCATCAACGTCTTCATCAAAACTTGACAGCACACGCAGCGGCACTTGGTATTTGCCAGCAAATTCAACCGCGCGAATTTGCAGCACTTTTGAACCAAGACTTGCCATTTCTAGCATTTCTTCAAAGGTGATTTTTGCCAGTTTTTTGGCTTTGGGGGTGACGCGTGGGTCAGTGGTGTACACGCCATCCACATCGGTATAGATTTGGCATTCATCCGCCGACAACGCCGCGGCCAATGCCACGCCCGTAGTGTCTGAGCCACCGCGCCCCAAGGTGTTGATATCACCGTGGTCGTCGATACCCTGAAAACCTGCTACCACCACCACCGTGTCGGCATCAAGCGCGCTACGGATTTGGCTGTCATCAATGTGCTGGATACGCGCTTTGGTGTGGCTGTTGTCGGTGCGAATCGCCACCTGGCCGCCCGTCATGGACTTGGCATTTACGCCCAAGTCTTTTAATGCCATGGCCAGCAGTGCAATCGATACCTGCTCACCCGTTGAGACCATTTGGTCGTATTCACGGGGGTCGGGCTGGGTGCTGACTTGTTTGGCAAGATCAATTAAGCGGTTGGTCTCACCGCTCATCGCTGACACCACCACCACAATTTGGTGCCCGTGGTCATGCCAACGTTTGACACGCTGCGCAACGTTTTTAATGCGCTCTACGCTTCCCATCGACGTGCCGCCGTATTTTTGCACGATTAACGCCATAGCTCCCCCAATCTCAAAATCTTGCTTAAAACCCCATGCCCCGTCGCCCAAGCGCGCCAACAGCACAGAAAAGTGCACATTGTAGCACCCTGTGCGCGTGGCTAAAAGCTATTTAGCGGCATTTTTGTGCCAAAGTTTATGCAAAAAAGTTACCACCCTGCCAACCGCTGTTTATTGGTCGGTTAGGACGCAGGCTTATGGCGCAATGCCCACGCGCGGTGAATCGGGCGTTTGACATCAAAATCAAAGCCAATCGTGCGGTAGGTCAGCTCTTCAACAGCATAGCGCGCGCTTAACGTATCATCCAGCACAAATTTGCTAAAGTTATTGGAAAAATACACCACACCGTCAGCACTCAAGCGGTTCATCGCGCGGTTGATTAATGCGGCGTGGTCGCGCTGCACATCAAACGTGCCTTTGAATTTTTTTGAATTGGAAAACGTTGGCGGGTCAATAAAAATCACATCGTATTGTTCGCTGTGGTTTTTGAGCCAGTCAAACACATCGGCGGCGATGAACTGATACGCTTCGTTTTCGGCCAAGCCATTGAGGGCAAAGTTTTTGCGCCCCCAGTCCAAATAATTTTGCGATAAATCCACACTCACCACGTGCTTGCCACCGCCCAATGCCGCATGCACGCTTGCACTGGCGGTGTAGGCAAACAGATTGAGCACGCGTTTGCCGCGCGCGCTGTCAGCAATCAGCTGGCGCATAGGGCGATGGTCAAGGAACAAGCCTGTGTCCAAATAGTCGCTAAAATTGACCAAAAAATACGCTGTTTGTCCGCCCGTTGTTGGCTCGCTGACGACAAAAAACTTGCCTGTGTTGTTCTTTTTGTCGTACTGCTCATTGCCCGATTGGCGCGCGCGTGTTTTGATAAACGTCTGCTCACGGTTTACGCCCAAGACCTCACGAATACCCACCAACGCCAAATTAAAACGCGTTTTGGCAACCTGCGCGTCGATGGATTTGGGCGCGGCATACTCTTGCACGTGGACAAAATTGCCATACACATCGACGGCAACTTTAAAATCGGGCAAATCTGCGTCATAAATGCGCAAATTGGTCACACCTTGTTTGAGCGCGGTTTTTTTGAGATTGGCCAAGTTTTTTTGCAAACGATTGACAAAATCTTGCGCGCCCTCAAGCGTGACCGCGCGTTTTTGGTAAGTGTCAATGAGGCTGGGCGCAGGCTGGGTGTTAAGCTGGCCTGAGCGAAAATATACCGTCAAAGCACCGTTGTGACAGCGCAAGGTCTGTGGGTCAAGCAGTGGCAAGGTGTCCGCGTGCTCAACCTTGCCTGCCAAGACACCCACCGTGACGCGGTGCGCGTCGTCGGCAAAAATCTGTTGCAACCGCTTGCCAAAACCTTGATACAACGGCTTAATCAGCGGTTCATCGCCAAGGCGTTCGCCGTAGGGGGGGTTGGTGATGATAAGCGGCTGCTGCCAGTCGGTTGGGCGGCGGCCATGGCCTGCGGCGGCATCCAGCGCGCGCGGCAGGCTTGCCAACGCACGCTGCTGCAAGGTGATGTGCGCCAGCAATGCGCCAAGCCCTGCTGCCATCAGGTTTTTGTGGGTTGCCTTGATGGCTTGCGCGTCGGCATCTAGCCCAATGACGCTAAAACGCCCTGCCGCCAAGTCCTCACGCACACGCGCCAACCCATCGCCAAAACGTTGGCTTGCGTCATTGACCAACTGCTGCCACAGCGTGTCGTCGTGCGCTTGCCAGGCATAAAAACCAAACTGACGCTCGGCTTTATCCAGCCCCACAGCGTAATCGGCACGCATCAGCAACGCCTCAATCAGCAACGTCCCTGAGCCACACATCGGGTCTATCAGCGCGTCATACGCAGCTTGGTGAAAATCAACGCTATACAGCAACGCGGCGGCAAGGTTTTCTTTTAGCGGTGCATCCGTCATGGCCGCGCGGTAGCCACGGCGGTGCAAACTGCTACCCGACAGATCCAGCGCCAACTCGGCGGATTTTTCGCCCACTTGCGCGACAATAGCAAAATCGGGCTGTTTATCAACATTTGGGCGGCGACCCACGCGCGCATTAAACTGGTCGGCAATCGCGTCTTTGATACGCAGCATCGCAAACTGCTGATTGGCAGTAACGCGCTTATCCAATGACAAACGAATGGCAAAGGTTTGTTCAACACCAAACCACGCCGACCAATCCACCGTGCCAGCAAATTGATACAGCTGCTCGGCAACATCACCGTCTTGAATCGGTGTTTGCGCCAGTGGCAGCAGCACACGCGAAGCCACGCGTGACCACAAGCACACGCGGTAGATATCAGCTAAGCTCAAATCGGCGCTAAGTCGCCCCGTACGCGCAACCGCTGCGTTGATATCAAGGCTGGCAAGCTCACGCACCAGCGGCTGCTCTAGCCCATCGGCACAGGTGATGATGATGGGCCAACGCTTGGCGGTTGGGTGGGATAAGGGGGCGGTATCGGTCATAACATTCGCTTAGCGGCTGGGCGTAAAAACTGTTAAATTCAAATAAAAGACAGCGATTATAACACGTTATCAAGCCCTTGCGCAGATTAAATGGGCGGTTTAAAGCGTGGTGCAGGGGCGAGACAGGCAAGGCATTTGGTGGGGTCGGTGTTGGGGAGCAATTAAACATTAGCGCAAGCTTAAATAGTGTGCTAGTATTCGGCTTGATTAGGCGCTGACCGCGCACGCATGGTATTTTTTTAAATGAATATCCTCTAACGAAAAATTGGTATCGTTTTTTAATTTTAACACGTTTAATTTGAACACTGCGAAAACAAAACCGACCATGAGCCAAACCGAATCCAACGTTCCAAACACCAGCCAACCCCAAATTCATAGCCAAGCGCAGCCGCAAGATTTGGCCAAATTGCGCCAGCAAATTGACGCGATTGATGCCGACATTCAAACGCTGATTAATCGCCGTGCGCGCCTTGCCATTGACGTGGCGCATATCAAAAAACAACACGATGAGTCACCGATTTTTTACCGTCCCGAGCGTGAAGCACAAGTTTTAAGCCATGTCATGGCGCGCAACACAGGGCCGCTACCTGCCGATAAAATGGCGCGGCTGTTTCGTGAAATCATGTCCGCGTGCCTAGACCTTGAAGCACCGCAAAAAATCGCTTATTTGGGGCCAGCAGGCACATTTACCCACGCGGCTGCGCTCAAGCATTTTGGCAAGGCTGCCACCACCATGCCCTTGGCAACGATTGGCGATGTGTTTCGAGAGGTTGAGTCGGGTGCGGCGATGTATGGCGTTGTGCCTGTCGAAAATTCGTCTGAAGGCGTGGTCAATCACACATTGGACGGTTTTTTAACGTCAGAATTGCATATCATCGGTGAGGTTGAGCTGCCGATTCACCACCAGTTTTTGGTCGCTGAGCATACCAAAGTGGCAGGACTGTCCAAAATTTATGCGCATCAGCAAGCATTGGCGCAATGTCGGCAATGGCTTGATACCCACTACCCAAATGTTGAGCGCGTGGCACTGTCGAGCAATGGTGAGGCGGCAAGGCGGCTCAAAAGCGAGTGGCATTCTGCCGCCATTGCAGGGGAGGTCGCCGCCAGCGAGTATGGACTACACAAGCTATATGAAAACATCGAGGACAACCCTGCCAACACCACGCGGTTTTTGATGATCGGGCGTGAGCGGGTCGCGCCATCGGGGCAGGATAAGACCTCAATTTTGGTGTCTGCCAAAGACCAAGCAGGTGCGCTGATTCAGATTTTGCAGCCGCTTGCCAAGCATGGCGTATCGATGACCAGTATCGAGACGCGCCCTGAGCGTCCCAACAAGTGGGCGTATGTGTTTTTTATTGATATGTTAGGGCACAGTGAAGACGCGGCATTGCAGGCGGCGTTGGATGAAATTCGCCCCAATGTCAAGGATTTGCGCGTGTTGGGGTCATACCCCAAAGCGGTTTTGTAAGTCTATCAAAGGCGATAAGAGACCAAACGATGGCAAACACATCCCCCCTTGCGACACAATATGACGCACAAAATACGGGCAAAACCGACACACAACATAAGGCGCAAACGGTGTTGCAGGTTTGGTTTGACCCAAAAACCCAGCCGCTGTGGTTTGCCAAAGATGCCGATTTTGATGCCCGTTTGACCGCGCAGTTTTTGCCCACGCTTAAGGCCGCCATGCGCGGTGAGCTGTACACGTGGCGCGATAGTGCGCGTGGACGATTGGCAGAAATCATCGTGCTTGACCAGTTTTCACGCAATATCTACCGCGACACGCCGCAAGCCTTTGCTCAAGACGGCATGGCGTTGGTGTTGGCGCAAGCCTTGGTGCAGCAATCCGATTTTGCCACGCTCAAGCAAGCAGAGCGCAATTTTGCCTTGATGCCGTTTATCCTCCGTTGCCGTAAAACCACCGACTTTAGGCATAGGATTAAGGCAACACGGGAACTAAAAATTATACACGAATTTTTTTAGCGTGGTGTGTTTTACTACAAAACTTGTTAAAATAACCCCATGAAAACACTCAAGCTACGCATACGCGACAAACACACCGACCAACTTAACCGCCTAAGCGGTTCGATTAATTTTGTGTGGAACTACGTCAATGACTTGAGCCTGCAATACCTTAAACGCACAGGCAAGTTCCTATCCGCTTATGATTTAAACAAATACACCAAAGGCAGCAGCGAACACCTAAATCTACACAGCCAAACCATCCAAGCCATCAACGAAACCCACGCCAAATCGCGTCGCCAATTTAAAAAAGCCAAACTAAATTGGCGCACCAACAACCCCAAGGCTAAGCGTAAATCACTGGGTTGGCTACCCTTTAAACACAGTGCCATCAAACACCTAGCCACCAGACAAACAGGCAAAAAAGGCTTAAAAACCACCTTACAGCTTAGCCTAGCCAAAGGGCAAAAACTTATCCTTGACCTATGGGACAGCTACAACCTAAGCCTATACCAAATTAACACCTGTGAAATCGTACAAGACAGCCGTAACCGATGGTATGCCTGTATCACCGTCAAAGACTACCCCAAACAACCATGTGGGGCAGGTAGCGTCGGCATTGATTTAGGCTTAAAAGACAGTGCTACCGCCTCAAATGGCGACAAGCTACAAATCAAGCAAACGCTTAAATATGCCAAAGATTTAGCCACCGCCCAACGTGCCAACAACAAACAGCGTGTCAAGGCAATCCATGCCAAAATCAAAAACACACGCCAAGACCTGATACATAAATTCACCTCCCGATTAGTCAAAGACAATGCCCTAATCGTGGTCGGTGATATTAAAACTACCCAATTTAACAGTAAACAAGGCAAACTAGCCAAGTCGGTTTACGATGCAGGTTGGTTTGAACTCAAACGCCAACTGACCTACAAATGCGAGCACGCAGGTTGCCGTTTTGAAATCGTGAATGAACGATACATTACCTGAGGACGGCACTAGCGAAGCACCGCTTCGCCCGTCCGCAAGACAAGGGCTATGCCCGCCGTGACGTGCTCGTGCTGCGGCGATATGTCCAGTAGTCCGAAAGGTAGAGCAGGTTTGCGAATAAGAGATGAGAACGGATAAGCAAAGCACTGCTTTGCCCGTTCGCAAGACAAGAGCTATGCTCGCAGTAGACTTGTGCAAAGTGTGGCACATGGCATGATAGAGATATCAATGCCAGTCGGAACATTCTTGCGGCAGGTCTAACCGTCTGGGAGCAGGAATCCCCGAACGATAGGGAGGGAGGAAGTCAAGCACGCCGAATCTTTGGCGATTCACACAGCCGCCCAGCCGTTGTTTGACCAGTATGCTGATGCCAGCACGCAAGACTACGAGCACAGACACCGCGCCATCATCGCACGCTTTGGGCGGTGTCCGCATCGCAACGCGGTGTTGGGGCGCACGTCAAGCGCGCAGGAGTTGGAATTTTTGCAGCAGCCTGATTCGTCATTTTAGCTGAGGCTTGGGGGCAAATTGGGCGACCATGGGTGCGCTAAAAGAGGGTGGGCTAAAAGATTGGCGTTGGCTTGTCGTGCGTGCATTATGCGCCACGGGTCAGCGTTGTTTGGGTAGAGATATAGGCAGCCTCGTGTTATGATGATTAAGGTCGCCATCTGTGTGGCTGATACGCTTAGGCCTTGTGCTGTGTCAAGGATCGCTGTTTTAGATTGGGGTTACTCGAGGTTGCAAGGATTGCCCACCAAACCCGACGGTTTGACGATGGGCGTATGTCAGAAGGTAGTTTATGTCAGCTGTACACTCAAATTTGTCACCACCTGATTTATCGCGTCCCGATTTGCCAAATTTAGATGCTTTGCAAGTGTATCAGGCGGATGTGACGCGTGAGCATATCATCCATAAATACGGTGTGCAGGCGGATGATATCGTTAAATTATCCAGTAATGAAAATCCGCTGGGTTGTTCGCCACATGTGACGCTGGCGGTGGCATTGCAGTTGGGCGCGCTGTCACGTTATCCCGACGGGGCAGGTGTGACGTTGCGGCGGCAATTGGGTGATTTTCATGGCGTTAGCGCTGATTGTGTGACACTGGCAAACGGGGCGCAGGATTTGCTGGCGTTGCTTGCGGCAGCGACGGTGAGCGCAAACCCGCATGGGCGATTGGTGTATGCCGAGTACGCGCTGTCGGATTATCAGTTGGCAAGTTTGAACCTAACGCGCCAAGCGGTGTGTATGCCTGCGGTGCAATACGGGCATGACCTTGCCGCGATGGCGCAGGTGGTGAACGCCACCTCTGGGTGTCGGCTGGTCATGTTGGCAAACCCCAACAACCCAACGGGTACACTGCTGACAGCAGAGGCGATTGCCAAGTTTGTCGCACGCGTGCCGCCATCGGTGTTGGTGGTGATTGATGAGGCGTATATCGAGTTTGCGCCCAACCAAACCAGCATACGCTTGACACAAACTTATGATAACGTGGTGATTTTACGCACGTTTTCTAAGGCGTATGGGCTGGCTGGGCTTAAAATCGGCTACGCGGTCAGCTCGCTTGCGCTTGCTGAGCTGCTTAAACTGTCGCGCCAAGCGATGGGGGCGAACGTGCTGGCATTGGCGGCGGCGCAAGCGGCGTTGGCAGACCAAGCGTTTTTGGCAGAGTATGTGGCGTTTAATGCCGAGCAGCGGCAAGCGTTGTACAAAGGTTTGGACAGTTTAGGCATTGAGTTTGTGCCGTCGGTGGCAAATTTTGTCATGGTCAATGTGGGCGATGGCCAAGCGGTGTACCAAGCGTTGCTTGAGCAAGGCATCGTGGTGCGTGTGCTGAGTGGTTATGGATTGGGCGCGTGGATTCGCGTTAGCGTCGGTTTGCCTGAGGAGAACAACCGCTTTTTGGATACGTTGGCGCAAGTTTTGGCGTAGGGGCTGGTTGTTACGTGGTGTTGAGCGTTAAAAAATTAACGGGGTTAGGTGGTCATTGGCGGTGATGTTTGCAAAAACCTGTATTATCGGGTTGGGTCTTATGGGGGCAAGTGTTGCCCAAGCCATGCGCGAGCGCGGTTTAAGCCAGCAAATCGTCGCGTTTGATACCCATGCTGCGACCTTGACGCAAGCCCAGCGGCTTGGCGTGATTGATACAGGGTTTACAACGCTTGCGCAGGCACTGACAGGCTGTGATGGGGTGGTGATTGCCGTGCCTGTCGGTGCGATGGCAGGCGTGTTGGACACGCTGGCGCAAGCCTTGGCGGCAGGGGTGTTGCCCGATGACTGCGTGATAACCGATGTGGGGAGCACCAAAGCAGGCGTGGTGGCAGCAGCGCAAACGGTACGCGCGGCGCATGGAATTGCGTTTGGGCAGTTTGTGCCTGCGCATCCGATTGCAGGCGCGGAAAAATCGGGCTTGCTGGCGCGTAACGGACAGCTGTTTGTCCATCATCAAGTCATCGTTTGTCCAACCGCATTTAGCGATACCGCAGCCGTGGCAAAGGTTACCGCGCTATGGCAGGCGCTGGGTGCGCACGTTAGTGTGATGGACGCGGTACGCCACGATGAGGTGCTGGCGCATACCAGCCATTTGCCGCATTTGCTCGCCTTTGCGCTGGTCAATCAGCTTGCCGCGCACGATGACAATTTGGATATTTTTCGCTACGCGGCTGGCGGTTTTCGTGATTTTAGCCGTATTGCCGCCAGTGACCCGATCATGTGGCATGACATTTTTTTTGCCAACAAGGCTGCGCTATTGGCAGGGATTGCGGATTATGAAGCCCAGCTTATGCGGCTAAAACACCAACTTTTGACTGACGATAGCCCCGCGCTGTTGGCGGATTTACGCGCCGCTCGCCATGCCCGCCGCCATTTTGGGCATATGCTTGCCAGCGCCCAACACAGGAATGACCCAACCATGAGCCAACCGACCCAACGTTATTGCATCGCGCCTGCTGAGCGCTTTACTGGCACGTACACCGTGGCAGGGGATAAGTCGATTTCGCACCGCGCGATTATGCTGGGTTCTTTGGCCGTCGGCACTACGACGGTGACGGGATTTTTGGAAGGCGAAGATGCGCTGGCAACGCTACAAGCGTTTGTTGAGATGGGTGTCCATATCACCCGTGATGGCGATAAAGTCACTATCGAGGGCGTGGGTATGCACGGTTTAAAAGCGCCTGCCAAACCGCTGGATATGGGCAATTCTGGCACTAGCACGCGCCTGCTGGCAGGGATTTTGGCAGCGCAAGCGTTTGATAGCGTGTTGATTGGTGATGCCAGCTTGTCCAAACGCCCGATGGAGCGTGTGGCAGCGCCGCTACGCCAAATGGGCGCAAGCCTGCAGACCACGGGTGAAAAAGGCACACCGCCCATTAGCATCACAGGCGGCAAGCCACTGCGCGGCATTGATTATGCCATGCCGATGGCATCAGCGCAGGTCAAGTCATGTTTGCTATTGGCAGGTTTGTACGCGCAAGGCAGTACGACGGTCAGTGAGCCTGAAGTCACCCGTGACCACACCGAGCGTATGTTGCGCGCGTTTGGTTATCCTGTCGAGCAAGACGGCAACCGCATCACCGTGCACGGCGGCGGCACTTTGACGGCGTGTGATTTGGCCGTGCCTGCCGATATTTCAAGCGCGGCGTTTTTTATGGTGGCTGCTAGCATCGCACCGCATGGTGACATCACCTTGCCGCATGTGGGCATCAATCCAACGCGCACGGGTGTGATTGATATTTTGCGCTTGATGGGCGCGGATATTAGCCTAACCAACACGCGCGACGTGGGCGGCGAGCCTGTTGCAGATATCGTGGTTAAAGCCGCGCCGTTGCAGGGTATTGAAATTCCCCAACACCTTGTGCCACTGGCGATTGATGAATTTCCTGCCTTGTTTGTCGCGGCAAGCTGTGCTGAGGGCGAAACGGTATTGCGCGGCGCGGCAGAACTACGCGTCAAAGAATCCGACCGCATCGCTGTCATGGCAGATGGCTTGCAGACGCTTGGCGTGGATTGTACTGTGCTGGATGATGGCATTCGTATCACAGGCAAAGGCACAGCGCGGCATGTGTTTGGCGGTGGTGACATCAACAGTCATCATGATCACCGCATTGCCATGAGCTTTGCGGTGGCAAGCTTACGCGCATCAGCCACCATCACGATACATGGCACCGAAACGGTCAATACCAGCTTCCCCAATTTTGCCCAGTTGGTCAGCCAAGCAGGCCTTAATGTGAGGGTTGAGCAAGATAACGCTTAGCGATGGCGTATTGCCCAAACGCGTGTTTGCCAAAAATTGTTTGGGTAAAAAACGCTCGCTATGCTGGCCAAGTCACTCGGCTGCTTGGGTTGGATTTGCCGATGATTGCATTTTGGCTCAGGTATCGCTGCCTAACGCACCAGATAGACCACCGATTGCCTAGCCACGCGTAAGCCAAAAACGCATAACCAAAATTGACTGTTAAAAACGTTGCTGTAAATTGTAAACATGTCCGCGTCACCCACTCACGACCCTGCTAAGACACCCAGCCAACCCGTTAAAGCGGCCACCAGCGTTGTCACCACACCGCGCGGTGTTGCCACCGCGTTGGGCGCGTACACCTTGTGGGGCTTTTTTCCGCTGTATTTTAAACAGCTTGCCAATTATGATGCCGTTGAAATCATCGGGCATCGGGTGGTTTGGTCATTTGTTTTTGTGCTGCTGTTTCTTGTTGTACGGCGGCATTGGCAATGGCTGAGCATTGTGCGTCGTGAGCCTAAGTGGCTGCTGTACACGTTGATATCGGGCACGATTATTGCGACCAACTGGCTGGTGTATGTTTGGGCGGTCAATCACAACCACATGCTTGAGGCAAGTTTGGGTTATTTTATCAGCCCGTTGGCAGGCGTGTTGTTGGCGTTGGTGGTGTTGCAAGAGCGGCTGCGCCCTTTGCAATGGCTGGCGATTGGTTTGGCATTGGTTGGTGTGGGCGTGCAGGTGCTGCTACTGGGCAAGTTGCCGTGGGTGTCGCTGCTACTGGCGGCGACGTTTTCGGTCTATGGGCTGATGCACCGCCGTACGCCACTTGATGCGCTGTCGGCGATGTTTATTGAAACCGCCCTGCTTGTGCCCGTGTGTGTGGCGTGGTTTTGGCAGGCGGATGTCGCTAGCAGTCATTGGGCGTTTTGGGTGTCGCCCAGTATTTGGCTGCTGATGTTGGCAGGGCCAATTACCCTAATTCCGCTGTTGATGTACAACAAATCGACCAAAATGGTGGCGTTTAGCCTGTTAAGTTTTTTAAATTACCTGTCACCCACGATTGTGTTTTTGCTGGCGGTATGGGTCTATCATGAGGCGTTTGATAGCAGTCGGTTGATGACGTTTGGCTGTATTTGGCTCGGATTGGTATTTTTTAGCTATGATTTATTGCGACAGCGCAAGCGTTAAGCAGATTGATAAGATAAAGGATAATATAACCCATGGAACAACACGAGGCGAATGCGGTGGATGTGGTGTTTATCCACGGCTTGCAGGTGGATGCTGTGATTGGCGTGTACGAATGGGAGCAGCAAATCACCCAGCCGCTGATATTTGATATCGAGATGACGGCCGACCAGCGGCAGGCGGCGGCAAGTGATGACATCGCGGCGGCGATAAATTATAAAACCGTCAGCGAGCGCGTGGCGCAGGTATGCCGTGAGCAGCGCGTGGCGTTGATTGAGCGTTTGGCGCAGCTGGTGGCAGAGATGATTTTGGCAGAGTTTGCCCCCGACAGCGTGACGGTGACGCTATATAAACCAACGGCGGTTAAGGAGGCGCGTCACGTTGGGGTCAAAATCACCCGTTGGCGCGCGAATCACTAGCCGATGACAGCCGCGGTTATTTTATCCAGCGATATGGTGGATGGCGCGGTGTTGTCGCTGGCAAGCAATGTTGCGCCCGATGTGCACCTGCCTGCCTGCCGACAATCGCTTGCCGATATTGGTCGGGTTACGCTAAGCGCGGTAAACCAAAACGCCTGTCAGTTTGCAGATAACCATGCGCCCAAACAGCATGCCGCCGTACAAATCGCGCCGTATCACAACCAAATTGCGGTGGTGATGCTCAACCATGCTATGCCGTATGCCAAGCTGTGGCAGCTGAGCAAACAGCTTGAGCGTGACAACGGCAGGCAGGCATGTACCAAGCCCAATGTCACGTTGGATGTTGATATTTTGGCGGTACGATTGGCGGCTGAGCAAATCAGTTTGCCACCTATCGTTTTGCCAGCAGCAGCCCGTGAAGCTGCCATTCAACGCGGCGATTGGCAACTGCTGGCGCGGCGGTTGCCTTTGGCAAGCTATGATAGGGCAGGGCTTGCCAGCTTGCCAGCACCTTGGGCGCAAACGCTACAAGCGTGGTTTGACGCTGCAACTGCCTAATCGTCATCACCCTCGCTTTCAATGCCCAATTTTTTTAGCCGATAGCGCAGCGAGCGAAACGTCATATTGAGCAGCTTGGCGGCTTGGGTTTTGTTGCCACCGCTTTGGTTGAGCGCAGCCAAGATAAGCTGGCGTTCTTGTTGCAACAAATACGCTTCCAAACCTTCACTGGGCAAGTCGCTATTGTCGCTGGTATAGGCTAGCTGCCCACACGCCAAGGCTTCAGGCATTGCGGTTATATCCGCAAGGCTTGTTGTCGCATGGCCGCTTGCCGAGGGTGGGTCAAAATCGTGTTGGGTCAAATCTGCTGGCGCAGAATAGGTGCTATCGGGTTGTGCGCTTGTCGGTCCTGTGTCTGCATCGGTGGGCGGTGCGGCAGGTTTGGTTTGTGCTGGCAAAACGCTGGCGGCAAGCGTTTTGGGCGTTAAATGCACGGTGGGGTTAAACGCGGTTTGCTGATAGCTGGTGCTGACGGTGGTTTTGGGGCTTTGATGAGAACTGGGGCTAGGGTTGGGCGTGAGATTAGGCTTGCCGTCGGTTGGCGCAGGGTTAGAGTCAGGGTCAGGGTCAGGCGTTACGGCAGGCAGGCCCGCTTTTGTCTGTGCGTCTGTGTCTTGACTTGCCGTAAGCTCCATTGGCGTAAGCTGCAAATGCGCCACATCAATCACCGCGCTATCAGCAAGCGTCACCGCACGCTCTAAAATATTGCGCAATTCACGCACATTGCCCAAATAGCGATGGTTAAGCAGCGCGTGTTTTGCCGCATCGGTCAGCACAGGCTGGCTATCAAGCTGCCAGTCGGCACGGATTTGCGCCAAAAAATGCTCAGCAAGTAGCAAAATATCGTCGCTGCGTTGGTTCAGACTTGGCAGGCGCACCTCAATGACGTGAATGCGGTAATATAAATCTTGCCGAAACTCACCAGCCTCAACCAGTTTGGCAAGGTTTTTGTGCGTGGCGGATAACAGGCGGATATCGACGGCGACCTCTTGCGTGCCGCCGATGGGGCGCACCTTTTTTTCTTGAATCGCGCGTAACAGCTTGACCTGCATGGCAAGCGGCAAATCAGCGACTTCATCCAAAAACAGCGTGCCGCCATTGGCTTGCTGAAACAGACCGTCTTTGTCCGCCGTCGCGCCCGTAAAGCTGCCTTTTTTGTGCCCAAAAAACTCGCTTTCCATAAGCTCAGCAGGAATCGCGCCGCAGTTTACGGGGACAAAGCTGGCTTGGCTGCGTGGGCTAAGCTCATGAATCAGCCGCGCGACGACCTCTTTGCCCGTGCCCGATTCGCCCCACAAAAACACGGGCGCTTGGCTGCGTGCCAATTTTTGGATGGTGTGTTTAAGCTGCACAATCGCGGCCGATTGCCCAATAAGCTTGCCTGCAAACAAATCAGGTGGCGTGCTGGCGTTGGTTTGGGCGTTGGCATCGGCAGCGGCTTTGAGCGCGTTTTCGACCAACTGGCGCAGGCGCGGCAGCTCAAGCGGTTTATTGACAAAATCAAACGCGCCAAGCTTTAACGCCTCAATCGCCAAATCCATATTGCCATGCGCGGTGATGACAGCAACGGGCGTGTTGGGATAATGCTGGCTAATTTGCTTGACAATATCAAGCCCTGAGCCGTCGGGCAGGCGCAAATCAGTCAAGCAAAAATCAAACGTTTGCTCGGCAAGTAAGGCGTTGGCGGCGGCGATGTCGTAGGCAATACGCGCCTCGATGTCCATGCGTTTGAGTGTCATTTGCATCAGCCGACACAAGTCCACTTCATCATCCACAATCAACGCCAATGGCATACACACCTCTTACTACTGCTTGGATGGGGCGCGGTTTTGGCGGTGCATTGCACCCAGCCCACGCGCCAAAATGTTGCTTATTTTTTAAGTTATTTTAGCATAAGGTGACAAAAATTGTCAGTTTGCTTATCCCATCAAAATCACCGATGGCGTATGTGGTTTTAAGCGGATTTAAAAACCTGTTACAATGCAGTTTTAGCCCCGTGATGTGTTGCCTATGCTAAGCTATATCATCAAACGCCTGCTACTCATCGTACCGACGTTGTTTTTGATTTTGCTGACCAATTTTGTCATTGTGCAAGCTGCCCCCGGCGGGCCGGTTGAGCAAAAAATTGCCCAAGTTGAGGCGGCACAAAAAACGGGCGCGACACAAACCCAACTTGCCACAACGACCTATCAAGGCAGCCGTGGGTTATCGCCACAGATGGTGGAGGCGATTAAAGCGCAATACGGCTTTGACAAACCTGCGCCCGAGCGTTTTTGGCACATGCTGCGCCAGTACGCGCAGTTGGATTTTGGTGAGTCGTTTTTTAAGGGGCAACCTGTCACCGCCTTGATTTGGCAAAAGCTGCCGGTGTCAATATCGTTGGGGCTGTGGTCTACGTTGCTGATTTATGCCGTGTCCATACCGCTGGGGATTTATAAAGCGGTGCACCACCAAGGGCGTATTGACAAGCTCTCAGCGCTGCTGCTGGCGGTGGGCTATGCGGTGCCTGTGTTTGTGCTGGCGGTGGTGCTGTTGGTGTTGTTTGCAGGGGGCAGTTTTTGGCAGATATTTCCGCTACAGGGCTTGCATGCTGAGCATGCGGCGCAGCTGCCACTGTGGGCGCGCATCAAGGATTATTTTTGGCATTTGGTGTTGCCGCTGACGGCAAGCACGGTGGGCGGCTTTGCAGGGCTTACGTATCTGACCAAGTTTAGTTTTTTAGAGGAGCTTGGCAAGCCGTATGTGCTGACCGCGCGTAGCAAAGGTGTGAGCGAACGCCGCGTTTTGTACGGGCATGTGTTTGCCAATGCCATGTTGATTATGCTTGCAGGCTTACCTGCGGCGATAGTTGGCATGTTTTTTGGCAGCAATTTTTTGGTTGAGGTGATTTTTAACCTTGATGGGTTGGGGCGGCTTGGGTTTGAGGCGATTGTGCAGCGCGATTACCCCGTGATTTTTGGCACGTTGTTTATTTTTACGTTGCTTGGGTTGGTGTTGCAGTTGGTCAGCGATATCATGTATCAGCTGATTGACCCACGGATTGATTTTGATAGCCAGTAATGTTTTGTAAAAAGGATGGCGTGTGCGGCGATTTTCACCGATTTGGCAACAGCGATTGGCACGACTGCGGCGTAACCGTGTGGGTTGGGTGTCGTTGTGGCTGTTTGCGCTGATTTTTGCGGTGTGTTTGGGCGCAAATTTGCTGGCCAATGACCAGCCGCTGTGGGTCAAATATGACGGGCGTTATTATTTTCCTGTCCTAAAGACCTACCCTGAAACCACGTTTGGCGGCGTGTTTGAGACCGCGACCAACTACCAAGACCCTGCCGTGCAAGCGCTTATCAATGAGCGCGGCTATTTACAGATGCCACCCATTGCTTATGCCGACCAAACGCCTGCGGTGTCGCGCCTTGAGCCGTATCCTGCGCCGCCCAACGCGCAAAACTGGCTGGGCACGGATGACCAAGGGCGCGATGTGCTGGCACGGGTGTTGTATGGGCTGCGCGTGTCGTTGCTGTTTGGGTTGGCGCTGACGCTGGTAGGTTCGCTGATTGGCATTGCCATCGGCGCGTTGCAGGGTTACTATGGCGGCAAGGTGGATTTGTTTGGGCAGCGGCTGCTTGAGGTGTGGGGCGGCTTACCGCAGCTGTTTATGATGATGATTTTGGTTAGCTTATTTAGCCCAAGCGTGTATTGGCTGTTTGCGCTGATGTTGTTGTTTGGATGGCAAGCGCTGGTGGGGTTGGTGCGGGCTGAATTTTTGCGCGCGCGTAATTTTGATTATGTGCTGGCCGCACGGGCGTTGGGCGCGTCGGATTATGCCATCATGCGTCGCCACATTTTGCCCAATGCCATGTCGTCAAGTTTGTCGCAGTTACCGTTTATTTTGACCGCCAACATCACCGCGCTGACCACACTGGATTATTTGGGTTATGGCTTGCCAGCAGGATCGCCGTCGCTGGGTGAGCTCATTGCGCAGGGCAAAAATAACCTTGATGCGCCGTGGCTGGCGTTGGCAGGGTTTTTTAGCCTGACGTTGGTGCTGTCGCTGCTGATTTTTATTGGTGAGGCATTGCGCGATGCGTTTGACCCACGCACGCCATAAAAATTTAAGCAAAATCAGAGGATTAAAAAATGCAAAATAACCAAAATCTACCACATTTGGTCGGCACATTGCAGGAGGTGCGCGCAGGCAAGGCGGATTATTTTGCCCGTGATAAGCTCAGCGCGATTAACAAATACCCTGTCACAGGCGAGGTTGGGGTGAATTATTTGGGCCTTGTGACCGATGAGCAAGCCGACCGCAAGCATCACGGCGGTCACCTCAAAGCCGTGCACCAAATGCCCGTGACAACCTACGCCAAAATCAACGCAGCATTTGATATGGATGTTGCCGTGGGTACGCTGGGCGAAAACTTGACCGTCATCACACCCGATGAGCCCATGCAAGAGCGCAACGTCTGCATTGGCGATGTGTACCGTTTTGGTGAGGATGACGCAAGTAGCGTCAAATTGCGCATCGTACAGCCGCGCCGCCCCTGTTTTAAAATCAATGATCAGCTTGGGCGTTATGAGGTGGCCTCGTTTATCAGCCAGCAGGGCATCGCAGGCTGGTATTTTCAAGTGGCGCAAGCTGGCAAGTTGTCGGCAGGTTTGCCCGTGTATCTGGTCGCGCGTCCGTATGCGTTTGCCGATTTGGCGACGCTGTGGCAGCTTGCCAACCAAACGGGTAAGCTGCCTGCCGATGTCGTCGAGCGTTGGCTGGCGATTGATTGCCTAGAGAACAGTTGGAGGGCAATGTTGGCCAAAAAATGCGCGCGCTAAATGGTCATCAAGCCATTATTTTGCTGCGCGTACCAAATGCTCGCTGACCGCGTGCTCAAGTGAGACTTTTTTGCTGATTTTAAGCGGTAAATTCTCCTGACGAAACCGCCAGCTATCGGCCGAACGGCTTAACGTCGCTAGCCACAACGCGCGGCATTCAGTAGGCAGACGCGTCAAATCAACGCTGCTAATCTCGTTGCCCTCATCGTCGGCAAGCTGACAGCGGCCGCTGTGCGCTTGTGCCAGTCCATAATCGCCATAACTTGACACCACAAACACCAGCTGAAACACCGCAGGCGCGATGCGTGGCAGCAAAATCGCCATGCGCTCTTGATGGCTGCCGTTGTCGGGGATAAAACGGGTGCGCTCATCGGCTTTGAGGGTGTCATCTGGCCGTGGGTCGGATGGGGGCGCGTCGCCAAGGAGTTCATCGCCCAAATAGCGCACCGCCTCGGTGTGGTCGCGGACATTTTTAAACCACACACGCTCGATGACCTCGCCATAACGGTTGCATAGCAGGCATGACAAGTCCAAATCCACCGTTTGTGTGGTATGTTTTAAACCAAAAAACTTGGATTGACGGATGTGGGTGCGTTGCCATGCGACGGTCAAAAGCCATTGCTTAAGCGTAACCCCGATGTGCTCAATGGGCTGGCCGCGTGCGTCGGCAATTTTTTGCGGGTCGCCAAGCACCCGCTGATGGCTGTTTGCCAAAATACTGGCATCGGTGATGGCATCGGCTTTGTGGGTTTTGACCAAATGCTCATCGCTGGCAAGCCCATCACCGATAAACGCGCTTGGCGGCTGAGTGGGGATAAAGCGGGTATGTGTTGGCGTGTCAGTCGGTGTGGGGGTAAGTCGTTCGGTGCTTAGCGGCTCGGCAAGCGCATTGTGTAGCACAGGCTCAGGCAGTGGCTGGCTGACGGGCAGGGTGCTGGGCTTAACGGGCGTGGCAAACGTGGTCTCATCGCGCAAATCGCTGTACACAATGTCAGGCGGCGCAGGAATAAACGATGGCGTGACGGTCGGCGCAGGCGTGCTGTCAGGCTCGGTTTTGGGTTTTGAGGTTTTGACCAAAGTTTCGCCTTCGGTGATCGCTTGTGTTTTTGCCTGTAGCGGATCTGGCTGATTGACGTGACTTGGTTGGTCTTGGTTTAAATTTTCGTCGCTTAACTCTTTGTCGTTTGCGTCTTTTGTGTGTCGGTCGTTTGCGTTCATCGTCTATGCTCTATTTGTTAAAAAATTTTAACATCAATCCTAAAACTGGTTAGTCGTCAGTTACTGTGGCTGATGCTTGATTGACATCCGTCTCACGCACCGCCGCTGCCAAAATCGGCGGCTCGATATGGCGCAAGCCCTTACCAAAACCGCGCAGCCACCAAACCAGCTGCGATGTCAAATTGACCGTTGCAGCCACGTGTAAGCCTGCATTGTCCTCCCACGTGCGTTGGTCGGTGCTAAGCGCGCTTTCTAGCAAGCTTGTACCTGCCGTGGGCGCAAAAATCAAATGCACCGCCACGCTTGGTGGCTCGTTGCGGCTATTATCGCCCGTTGGGCTGGCGGTTTTGAGCTGCTCAAACAACGGAAACGCAAACCCCATCGCGCCTGAGTTTAGATAGTCATCAAGATTAAAATGCTCAGGCAGCGTGGCAGGCTGATCGCTGACGTGCGCGCTGTCAAAACGGTGCAGGGCAAAATAGCGGATATCAGCGGGGGCTTTGTCTTGGCGGCTGGCAAGCAGGTAAATCACCACACCGCGCTGCACGATCGCCAAAGGATTGAGCACGTATTCGCTGGCTTGCTCGCGGCCGCGTGCCTTATAACAGGCAACCAACTGGCGATTTTGAAACAGCGCGTCGTATACCGCCTCTTTTGCCTCACGCTTGACCGCAGGCGCGATCAACGGCTGATTGGCGGACAAAATCCGCACGCGATCAAGCCATGTATTTGCCACCTTGCTGTCTTTGAGCTGGCGGCTTGCCAAGTCAAACCACGGCATCAGCTCATCAAGCACCGCAGGCGGCAGCAGGTGGGTGAGGTTGTCTTTGACCATGCTAAACGCCACCGCTTGCGATAGCGTCATGTGTGGCAAGCTTTGTAGCGGCGCGTCCTCACGCCAACGCCAGCCTTGTGGGTTGGTGTGGTTTTTTTCTATCGGAAAACGCTCAGCAAGGGCATTTAGGTCGCGCTGAATGGTACGCAGGCTGATATCAAAGCCCATCAAATCCAGCTGTTCTTTGATATGCGCCGTACCCAGCCAACGTTTACGGTCAAGTTGGGACAAAATTTGCCATTGGCGCGCGGTGGTCGCGGTGGCGTTGTTGTCTTGCGCTTTGCTCATGGGATGATGGTTTAGTTTTCTAAATTAAAGTTTTTAAAAGTAACGGCAAAATTCGGCAACGATGGGTTATTGTACGGGGTTATTATAAGTCAGAATATGTCGTGCGTCATCCGTCATCCTGCGGCGGATTTGTAACTTTACTTAAACCTAAACCATTAAAAAATTTTACAAGTGATTGATTGGGACAAAATGGGCGGTTAGCGTGGTTGGGGCGAATTAAGCTGTGATTTTGATTGGGCGTTGTTTGGCGTTACCACCACGCCACACCGCCCAATCCGCCGATAAAATCGCTTATGCTGGCGGCTGGATTTTGCTATAATCGGCGCCAATTAAACCGCCACCTGTGCAACCAACTTGCGGCAAGGATTGCCTTAAATTAAATTGGCTTAATTGAATAGAGAATCGCACGTGATTAGCATTTTTGACTTATTTAAAATCGGCATCGGGCCATCAAGCTCGCACACCGTCGGGCCGATGAAAGCCGCCAACTTGTTTATTGCCGAACTGCGCACAGCAGGCGTGCTGGCGCAAGTCACGCGCATTGAGGCAGTGCTCTACGGCTCACTGGGCGCAACAGGGCGTGGGCATGGCAGTGACATCGCCGTTATGCTGGGTTTGATGGGTGAAATCCCCGAAACCACCGAGGTCAAAACCATTGGGCAAAAAATTGCCGATATTTATGCCAAACATGCGCTGAAGGTGGCAGGCGAGCATACCATCGCGTTTGACCCCGACCGTGATTTGCTACTCAACGGCATGGAGGCGTTGCCGTATCATCCCAATGCCTTGACACTGGCGGCATGGCATGGCGAGACGCTGCGCCACCACAACACCTATTATTCCATCGGCGGCGGCTTTGTCATGACTGAGCAAGAAGCACGCGCCGACGCGCCCGTGATTGACAGCGTGGCAAAACCCGTGCCGTATCCATTTCGCACGGCCAAGCAGCTGCTTGAATTGTGCCAAACACACAGCATGAGCATGGCGGATATCGTCCGCGCCAATGAACGCGCCAATTTGTCCGATGCGGCGATTCATGAGGGCTTGATGGCGATTTGGCAGGTGATGCAAGATTGCGTCAATGACGGTTGCCACAACGATGGCATTTTACCAGGTGGGCTAAATGTGCAGCGGCGCGCCAAAGCAATTTACCAACAGCTATCTGCCGCTGATAGCCGCAAGGCCTTCAATGATGCGTTGGCGGTGATGGATTGGGTCAATCTGTATGCCTTGGCAGTCAATGAAGAAAACGCCAGCGGTGGGCGCGTCGTCACCGCACCCACCAACGGCGCGGCAGGGGTGATGCCTGCGGTCATGCACTATTATCGCGATTTTTGTCCAAATTATAGTGTGCAAGGCATTGAGGACTTTTTACTCACCGCAGCGGCAATAGGTATTATCATCAAAGAAAACGCCTCGATTTCGGGCGCGGAAGTCGGTTGTCAAGGTGAGGTCGGCTCAGCGTGTGCGATGGCAGCGGCAGGCCTGACCCATGTACTGGGCGGCACGCCTGCCCAATGCGCCAACGCGGCAGAAATCGGCATTGAGCACCATTTGGGTATGACCTGTGACCCCATCGCAGGCTTGGTGCAAGTGCCGTGCATTGAACGCAACGCCATGGCGGCCATCAAAGCCATCAACGCCTCACGCCTTGCCCTCAAAGGCAACGGTCAGCACGTCGTGTCATTGGACAAAGCCATCAAAACCATGAAAGACACAGGGCTTGATATGATGGCAAAGTACAAAGAAACCGCGATGGGCGGGCTTGCCATCAACGTACTAGAGCCCGTCATTGACGCAGACCTAAACACACCGCTTGGCGACTTGGTAGAAATTGAAAAAATCCCAACGGTGGATGTAACCGTCAATTACAGCCAATGCTAACAAGGGTCAGCGCATTTTCATAGCACACCAATCAATCACAACAAATACAGCGATCGGCAGCAGTCAATCGCAATTTGACCGCATAGAACGAGCGATTGAACAGCGAGAACGAGAAACTAGCCAACACCAAAAGACAACAGAACGATTTACTCACCAAGTTGTTAGGGAAATCCAAAAGGAACTAAACCCAAATCAAGATAAAGGCATGAGTTTGTAATACATTTGCTTTACAAATAATGTGCAAATGCTAACGCCCTGTGGTTGTCATAAACTTGACCTAGTTTTTATTAAAATTTGATAAAATGCTAGGAAGTTCAGATTTTGCTTTTTCAATATTACTAAAAACAATATTTAAAACATCTATCTTGTATTCATCACTATCAAAATCACTATTCCAATGCTCAAATTCATGTTTCCCATTCGGCTCATAAGTGATTTTTACCGCTTTCTTGGTTTCTGTATCAATAAAACTCACATTATCGTCTGTATCAATTAGCGTACCATCATTGCCTTTTTTATTTAACCACTCTTTCCATTGTCTATCAGCATTAACGGATTGCCATAATTCTAATGATTTCATAAATTTACCTTACTAAATTTGTTATTTAAAAGCTTGTCCTGCGATTACTTCAATATCAATGCGAGCAGTTGGGTCTTTTCTATTAGGGTCTTGACAAGTTTTACTAACAGGGGCAGATACTCCACCAGAAGCCTTAGCACTTTGAATGAATTTTTTGGCACAATCATAGGCATTAAGACGTTCTTTTTTTTCAGCGGAAGACAATGAGTTCCAAACAGTATCTAATTTTGCTAAACCATATTCAGCAGTAATTGGAGTAGCTGAGTTCCATGCAGACGATTTTTCTACCAATGGTTGTTTACCTTGAGCTTGTATTCTACCCCTATTTTCTGCACCTACAGCATAGGTTGTACTAGATAAAGCAAGTGCGATAATTAAAGCTTTTTTCAACATAATAGTTCCCTTATCTATCAATAAATAAAATTTGATTTTATTTAAATATCATAAAAAATTGTTATTTTTTGTTTAGTTTTTAAACCCAAGTTCGGTTAAATATTGGCGGTAAAATTCGACCTTTTCGCTATTGCCTAATTATGATTTAACACGGCTTAGGTAATCTGAAGAACTTTCACCCATGCGAGCGTGCCAACTTCCAATCTTAGCGACAATCTGAGTCATCATTTTAAAGATATTCTTAGATTAAGGCGATTTTTTTGATCATCAGCTGCACCCGATGTTGTCCATTGTATGCGTTGTCGTCAAGTTCATAAAGTACCTGCACGCGGCTAATGCCACGGGCAATTTGGGTCAAAGGTAGCTTACCAAAATCGGCATTGAACCAAATCGCCTCCAAACTAAGTGTGGTTGGTGAATCGGCTGGGCACAGCCACAGCTTGACATGACGTTCTTTTAACACACGATAATCTTGCACCACAAACACGCCATCAAACACAGGCGCAGCAAAACCATGCCCCCAAATCGTCAAATTGTGCAAATACTGGACAAAACGCACATCAAACGCCGCCACGGGTAATGCCCCATCACTGTACAGCGTCTCACTAAACGTATCAGGCGGCAACTCACCCATGAGGCTGTCAAACGCGGTTTTGAACGCGGCAAAATTGCGCTTAGGCAGCGTCAGCCCTGCCGCCATCGCATGCCCCCCAAAATGGCTGATTAAATCGGGCTGTGCTTCTGCAATGCGCTCAATCATATCGCGGATATGAATGCCTGCAATCGACCGCGCCGAGCCTTTAATCGCGTCATCATCACCGACCGCATTGACATCGGCAGGCGCGAACACAATCGCAGGCACATGGTAGGCTTCTTTTAGCCGCCCTGCAACAATACCGATAACCCCTTGGTGCCAATCATCTTGATACAGCACCAAACTGCGCAAATGGCTTGACGAACTGGCATGACGGGTAGGAGCGTGTTGGCGGATATCATAAAGCAGACCGTCTGCCTGCTGGCGCATCTGCTGCTCAACTTGGCGGCGTTGGCGGTTGAGTGCGTCAAGCTGGTGAGCCAGCTGCTGGGCTGTGCCCCAATCATCGGCAAGCAAGCACTCAATGCCAATACGCATATCCTCCATGCGCCCTGCTGCATTGATACGCGGCGCGATGATAAAACCAAAATCCTGCGCGGTAATTTGGCGCGCGTCACGCCCTGCTTGCTCAAGCAACGCCAAAATCCCAACACAGCAACGCCCAGCGCGAATCGCCTGCAAACCATAATGCACCAAAATGCGGTTATTGTGGTCAAGCACGCCGACATCCGCCACTGTACCGAGCGCGACCAAATCCAAATACCGACTCACCTGCGCCGATGACTTGCCTGCCGCGCGGCGTATCTTGGCAAGATTGCCCAGCACATAAAACGCCACCCCGACACCGACCAAGGCCTTACTGGCAAAATGGCAACCAAGCTGATTGGGATTGACCACCGCATCGGCCGCAGGGGCGTTTTGCGTTGTCAAATGGTGGTCAGTGATAATAACCTCAATACCGCGCGCTTTGGCAAAATCCACCCCTGCATAGCTGACAATGCCGTTATCCACCGTCACAATGACCTCAGGTGCAAAACGCGCAATGCCCAATTCAACAATTTGTGGTGTCAAGCCATAGCCATATTTAAAGCGGTCGGGCACCAAAAAATCCACCCGTGCGCCCATCTCACGCAGCACGCGCACCATCAACGCCGTGCTGGTCGCGCCATCGCAATCAAAATCACCAACAATCAAAATTTGTTTTTGCCCATCAATCGCCGCATCGAGCAACGCCACAGCCGCCTCAAGCCCTTTAAGACCTGCCGCAGGCTGCAACGCCCCCAGCTCAAGGCGCAATTCTGCCGTATCAACCACCCCACGCCCTGCCAAAATCCGTGCGATAACAGTAGTTAATTCAGCATTTGCGCCATTCGCCGCCAGCTGTTGGCACAAATCGGCAATCAAGGCAGCATCGGTGGTACGTGGCGTTAAATCTAGCATAAACAACACTCAAAACAGACAACGATTTTTTTTGGCCAACCCTTGGCTAAACCTTCATCATGCGTGCCCGCTGCGCAAAATACAAGTGCCAAATCTGCCCAATGACCGTGCCGAATGCAAACGCCATACAGACAAATGTAGTGTTTTGTATATCCCTATTGGCTTTAACTACAAAACTTGTGCAATTTTTTGCAAATTTTGGCTTATCAAATACACGGTATCGTTTTACAATGAACTGTTACTTTAAAACTGTTATTTTAAACAGGTCAAATCTTTACATAGGTCAAACTCAGACAGGTAAAAGCTGATGAAATTTTGTTGTGGTAAACGTAATGGAGGAAAAAACATGGCAAGCGCAAACGTAGAAAAAATGCCAAAATCGGTCGATCCAAACCTTGATTTGGATAAAGTCAAGCGCGAGTGTCTGGAGCTGGTCAATAAACAGGCGCGGTTGTCGGCAGCGGCAGCGGTTGTGCCTGTTCCGTTGGTTGATGTGGCGGTGGATGCAGGGCTTTTGACCAAGCTGCTGCCAGAAATCAGCTACCGCTTTGGTTTGATTGATGACCCAAGTAAGGTTGATTTGAGCAAAAAATCCGACTCAGAGCTTGAGCGTTGGAAAGACCGTGCGGTGGATTTTGCAGGTTTTGTTGCCACGCGCAGCCTTGCCAAAAAGACCTTTCAAGGCTTTGGTAGCCGTATTGTGGCCAAACAAGTCACCAAATTTGTGCCATTTGGTGGACAAATTGTGGCAGGTACAATCGGTTATTTGTTGTTCAAAAAAATTGCCACCAAACACATTAATGAATGCTATGACAAAGCCAAACAGCTACAACGCGGCAAAACAGTGGCAACCGTCAGCAAATAGCCACCCAGTTTGAGCCAATGTTTGCCAAGCCCTGTAATTTTTTACAGGGCTTTTTGGTGGCATGCGATAATTTAAATGCTTTAACATGAAGAAAATTCATCATCAGCTGAATAAATAGCATGGCGTTCAACTAGGTTTTTGCCCACAAATTTTTTACAATATTACCCGTTTATTACACCGATGTACGAGGTAAGTAGGGGAATTTGGGGTATGATACGGCTGCAAACACATCGCATATTAAAGCCAAGCATGATTAGCCTAAGCATTTTGGCAAGTCTTACGATGACCGCCTATGCCGATGATAAGGGGCAAACGGTCAGCAACGTGACATTAGCACCGCTGACCTTTACCGCAAGCCGCGTACCGACCAAGCTTGCGCACACCATCGCCCAGACGCAGGTGATGGATGCGCAAGATTTGGCGCGTTTTCGCGGGCAAAGCGTGCTAGAGGCGCTGCGCCATCAACCCAGTATTGTGGTGCGCCAAAATGGCGGTGACGGCACGGTCAGTAGTGTGTCATTGCGCGGATTTGGCAACACAGGCACGTTGGTGCTGATTGATGGCATCCGTTATGGTTCGGCCAGTGCAGGCGGCGCGGCATTATCATTGCTACCTGCTGACCAAATTGACCGCATTGAAGTCGTGTATGGGGCATCTGCCAGCAGCCTATATGGTGCTGACGCGATGGGCGGCGTGATTCAGGTGTTTACCAAGGGACAAAACGCCACCCAAACAGGCGCGAGCGCATCAGTCGGCGCAGGGTCACAGTCCACTTACCAAGCCAATGCCGTGGGGCAATACGTCACGGGTGATACGACCCTAAGCCTTGGCGCAGGCTATCACAAAACCGATGGTATTGACGCAACCAATGCCGATAACTTCGCGCCTTATCATGACAAAGACGGCTTTACAACCAAAAACGTTAGCGTTGTTGGCAAGCGTGTACTAAATCCTGCATGGCAAGTCGGCGCGTCGTTGCTGTACGCCGATTCGACCACCGACTACGACAGCAGTGGCTATGACGCAGACTTTAACCCTGTGCCATTTGTCGATAGTCACAGCGACCAAAAAAACGGCGCGTGGCAAACCCATGCTGACTATCAACAAGATGCACTAAGCGCGCAATTACGCTATGGGCAAAGTATCGATAAATCCACCAGTTATGATGGCATCACGCCAAACGGTGGCACGTTTGATACCAAACAACAGCAAGCCAATTTGCAGCTTGGTTATAACCTTGCAACCGCCCAACGCGGTGTGGGGCAAGTGATTGGTGGGGCAGAATGGCTCAAGCAATCGCTGTCAGGTAATGGTGTAAAAAATTATCAAAAAACCGACCGTGACGTGACCAGTGGCTTTGTTGGCTATCAGCTAAACCAAGAGCAATACGATTTGCAAGCCCATGTGCGCTATGACGACAATTCACAATATGGCGACAAAACCACCTACAACCTTGGCGCGGCCTACCGCATCGCGTCCGATTGGCGGATTGGTGCAGCGTACGCCACAGGATTTCGCGCGCCAACCTTTATTGATCTGTATTACCCTGGATCAGAAAACCTCGATCTTAAGCCCGAAACCAGTAAAAATACCGAATTATTTGCCGAGTACCGCACGGCTAACAGCAGCAGCCGTTTGACTGCTTACCACAGCCGCTGGCGCGATAAGCTTAAATGGGTGACCACCGATTTTAAAACCTACGCCGGCCAAATGCAAAACGCTGATAAGGTTGATATCGACGGTATCAGCCTAACCCACGACTGGCAACGCGACCTGTGGGCATGGGGGCTAAGTTACACCTACCAAAAGGTGGAAGATCAAACCACCAACCAACAGCTTGATTACCAACCAAAACATCAAGCCTTGGCATACGTTGGCTATCAAACACCACAATACGCCTTGCGCGGTGAGGTTGAATACGTTGATTCACGCACCGCAGGCAATGGCGCAAAAAAATTAGATAGCTATACCTTGCTCAATGTCAGCGGTCACTATAACGTCAGCCCTGTGCTAGCCATCGGTGCGCGTATCAACAACGTAACCGACAAAGACTACAGCACAGTCTATGGCTACAATGCCAAAGGCGTGAATGGTTTGGTTGATGTGACATACAAATTTAGATAAATTTTAAGCCTAAACAAAAAAAGCGGGGGCAAGCCTCGCTTTTTTTATCAGCCTCTATAAAAATGCCAAGTTTTTATGACGGGTTGGTAACAGGGGATGGTTTTACCGTCACCTTGGTATTGCCGCGTAGATACGCCAAATAATCCTCAAATTGACCTTGCCCAATCGCATCGCGCACCATGTCAGCCGCCTCGCGCTTACTGGCAGCATCAATGGCATGGGGATCTTGATGAATCACGCCGCCCACCAGCACACTTGCGCCTGTCGGTGTGGCTTGTGTGGTGACTGCCAGTTTGTCAGCACGGGCAGGTACACTAAACGCGCTGACACGCTCGGCATCACTAAGGGCAGGGTTTTGGCGATTGATATCACCCAGCTGGCTAAATGCGGCCCCCACACCCTCGACGCTGTTTTTTTGCTGTACCGCGGCGGCGATTTGTTTGGCGTGTGCCAGTGCCAAAGCCTGCGCTTGTTGTTGCACCAGTTTTTGCTGGATGACAGGGCGCGCCTCGGCAAGTGTCATCGCGTGGGCAGCGCGAAAGTTATTTGGCTGTAGCCACACGGTGCGGTCCTTGAGGTCAATACCTGTTGAGACATGCCCCATGCCGTTGGCCGCGCCACGTAGCTGTGGGTCAAACGCCGCGGCCAGCACCGCAGGTTGGTTGAGACCTTGCTGGTTATTTTTTTGGTAATTTGGCAGCGTGTTGGCCGTCAGATGGTAGCGTTTGGCAAGCTCTGCCACCCCCACACCGGTGACGGCGTCATTGTTGATTTGACGGATTAAATCTTGGTAGTGCGCGTCTTGCGCTTGCGCTTGCAACTGTGCCACCAAGGTTGGGCGCAGGGTCGCCAAATCAGGCGGCGCATCACCGCTGATGTTATTGAGCTTAAACAGCTGGTAGCCGTATTGGGTCTTGACGGGTGCAGACACTTGCCCAACTTGTAGGTTTTTGACAGCCGCCAGCACCGCCGCGTAGTCTTTTGGGAACATCGCTTGGCTTAGCGTGCCGATATTGCCGCCGTTGTTTTTGCTGCCATCGTCTTGCGAATATTGTTTGGCTAGGGCAGCAAAATCGGCCTGTTGGTTATCCAGTTGGGTTTTAAGCTGATTGAGCGTTGCTTGGGCGTTGGTGTCGTTGATTAAAATCATCGACACGTCATATTCTGGCGCGTTGGGGTGGTTGGCGATATACTGCTGATACGCCGCTTGGATGTCTGCCTCAGACGGTGTAGGCGCAGATAAGGCGGTTTTGTCCAGCACCACGTACGCCAAATCCACCGCATCAGCGCTGTTAAGCTCGGCTTTATGCTGCTGATAATACTGATTAATCTGCGCATCACTGACTTGTACCTGCGCGGCAAATGACTGCCATGGCACGCGCGCAACCCACACAGGACGCAGCTGGGTTTGCTGGCTAAGCAGTTTATCAACGCCTGTGAGTGGGTAAACAGCGGTGTTAATCACACCACGGCTAAACGCAGCAAGCGTCATATCTTGACGCAGCGTGTCAAATAGCTGGGCTTTGGTCATGCCTTGTTGCTGCAAAAAACTGGCAAAACGTTCTTGCGAAAACTGGCCATTTTCATCCAAAAACGTCGGCTCAGTCGCCAGCATTTGGGTGATGGCAGCGTCCGACACGCTAAAGCCCAAGTTTTGGCTTTGGTTGGCAATCAAATAGCGGTCAATCAGCCCAGCAAGCGTTTGTTCGCGCAAAATCGCGTCATTGATCAAGCTGGCATCGCCACCGACTTGCGCAAGCAGGCTTTGGCGGCGTTGGTTGATGGCGTTTTGCAGCGCAGATTGTGGCACGTTGAGCTCACCCACCTTGGCAACGGCATTGGGGTCATCACCACTGTGGCGAATCGACTCCACCCCCGTCACGGCAAGCGGCAACATAAACAACACCAGCAAACCTTTGCCAACCCAGCCTTGTAAAAACTCGCGTAATCGTTCCATCGTCCGTCCATCAAGCGCAAAACATCACATGGCTTGGGATATTTTGCAAGCTACCTAAATTAAGTCAAAAAATTAAATGAAAACCATACCACCAAAATTGACCCATCATTATAGGTCAAATGGTTGCCAAATACTATACAAACACACGTGGCGTGGTGGCAGACCGCTGCCCAAACCGCGCGTGGCAAAATTTAACAAAACTTGTCTTTGTGCAAGTAGGGTTTTGGTTGATAATAACGTTTTTATTGACGTTTATTTTGATAGGTTTAGCACACAGCCTTATGTCTGATTTATCTGATTCAAGCTTTGCCCAGCTGCAAGCCAGTCTTGACCAATACCAACACTACCCACACCATCACGATGACGCGCTCAAGCAAAAACTGCAAGAAGCCCAAGCGTGGCAACGTGAGCGTATGACCGCAACCCACGCTGAGCTCTTTGCACCGCCCAAACAGCAAGCATTTGGATCTTACTTGTTTGATCAATTATACGGCGGTGAACAGTTTGACCAACTTGCCAAGCAAATCGGGCGTATCACCCGCACGGCAGGCAAGCTTGAAAAATTCATCCCAGCCAATGCCTTGGCGACGGGGGCAGAGGGGGTGCGCCAAGCCGTTGAGGCGATTGGCTTAGATTTAGCACTGGCGCAGTATCTACAGGCACAAAACCTACCCATCAATGATGACACCATGCTGGCGGCGTATCGATCTGTCAATCAACCACGAGCGCGCCATCAACAAATTGATGCCTTGGTGGCCACCTGCTACCAGAGTGACAAATATTTGCGCTCATTTGTCATGCAAAAAAGCTTTGCGCTGGCAAAACCTGTCGCCTACAAATACAACTTTGGTGCGTTGTATGACTTTATTGCCAAAGGGTTTGAGGCCATTCGCCCGATTAAAAGCGTGGGTGATTTGATGGAAAATTTCGCCCAAAAAGAACACCAAATCATTGACAACGTACACAGCGGCCAGCCCAATCCATTTGTGGCTTAAATGTATTTAAACAATTTTAATCAATGATATTGCTCAACTTATCAACTATTTGAGGAAAACACGTGTCAAACCAAGACCCCAACAACAACCGCCCTGCCAGCCCTCAACACACCGCTGCGGCGGACGCTCCCTCGACAGCTGCCCATCCGCATGATGCGATGATTCAAGCCAGTATGGCCGACAGCGCGGCACTCAACGCGCAGGTACAAGCGGATTTGGCACAGCAACACACGCAGCGCGCGCAAGCCAGCACGCAAGCTTTTGGCACGACCCAAGACCTGCCACCATCTGCCCCCCAAGGCCAGCAGATGACCCGACCTGCCAGCCACAGTATGGCCAATGATGCGCACATGCCAGCGCAAACACCCACACCCTTGCAAGCCACAGGCACAGGCATAAAAACAGGGTACTATGACCGCAGCGCAATCCAAAACCCACACACCCAAGCCACCGATGGCGATGAGGTGACGCATTTTGGCTACCAAAGCGTACGCAAATCTGAAAAACAAGACCGTGTCGCCGAAGTGTTTACCTCGGTTGCCAAAAAATACGACATCATGAATGATTTGATGTCATTTGGTATTCATCGTTTGTGGAAGCGATACGCGATTAGCCTAACAGGCGTGCGCGCAGGCCAACACGTGCTAGACATCGCAGGCGGTACGGGCGATTTGGCCAAAGTCTTTAGCCGTGAAGTGGGGCGCAGCGGACGCGTGGTGCTGTCAGACATCAATGAAGCCATGCTTGAAGTCGGGCGTGAGCGCTTGCTAAACGCTGGCTGCAATAACGTGGATTTTGTGCTTGCCAATGCTGAGAATCTAGCACCATTTGCCGATGAAAGTTTTGATTTGGTCACCATCAGCTTTGGCTTGCGTAACGTCACCGACAAAGACGCTGCCTTACGCGCCATGTACCGCGTGCTCAAAAAAGGCGGACGCTTGTTGGTGCTTGAATTCTCTAAGCCTGTGTTTGAGCCCTTGTCCAAGGCATATGACGTGTATTCATTCACCGCGCTGCCATTGATGGGCAAATTGGTTGCCAATGACGCGGCCAGCTACCAATATTTGGCAGAATCGATTCGTATGCACCCCGACCAACAAACCCTAAAAACCATGATGCAAGACGCAGGCTTTGTAAATTGTGACTACCACAATCTCACAGGCGGCATTGTGGCTGTGCATCGCGGTTTTAAAAAGTAAATCATCCAAAAAAATCAGCAAAATCACGCGCGCATGCTGGCAAACGTGGTAAAAAAAAACGGTATGGACTGACCCTACCGTTTTTTTAACAAATTTTTAAGCAATCGTCAGCCAAGCTTAGCGGCGCACATCATCGGGTGATGCGTCTGCCACCTCCTCGGCTGGCCACACAGGCGCGTGGCGGTCATCAAAGACCACTTCTTCTTCGACAAACTCGGGTTTAACCTCAACAATAAAGTCTTTGCGTGACATACCCATCCACAGCGGAATCGCGCTGGCGATATACACCGAGGAGAATGTCCCTAAAATCAAACCAATAAACAACGCCACCGCAAACCAATATAGGCTTGCACCGCCCAAGAACATCATTGCCAGCACCACCAGTAACACGGTGGAAATCGTCATAATGGTACGGCGCAAGGTTTCGGTCAAAGACAAATTGACAATCGTTGTGGCATCGACATCGCGCACCCGACGAAAGTTTTCGCGGATACGGTCAAACACCACAATGGTATCATTAATCGAATAACCGACCAAAGACAAGATCGCTGCCAATACCGTCAAGTCAAACGGCCAGCCAAACAAGGCAAAAATCCCCACCGTGATGATGCTGTCATGAAACAATGCCAACACCGCGCCCAACGCCAGTTTCCACTCAAAGCGCACGGCGACGTAAATAAACATACACACCAAGGCCAACGCCAACGCCATGATGGAATTTAAATAAATTTCATTGCCAACTTGGCTACCAACGACATCAATGCTTTTAATCGTCGCGTCATTGTTGGGCAAATCTAAAGCCTTATCAAGCGTTTGGCTTAACCCCTCCACTTGATTTTGTGGCGGCAGGCGCAGCAAAATCTCTTTGTTGCTGCCCAGATATTGCACCACGCCGTCATTGATTTGATGACTGGCTAGGGCTTGCTGTACCTGCGCTTGTTGCACGGGCTGCGCATACACCACCGTTGCCGACACACCGCCTGTAAAATCCAAACCAAGATTTAAACCTTTTACCAAAATCGCGCCCAAGCCGACCAACATCAAAATCAACGATAGCACGGCAAACGGTTTGGTAACTTTCATGAAGTTGATTACACGCTTACCCGTCAAGGTTTTTTCATCACCAACGGCGGTAGGCGTGGCGATCAGTCCCTCATGGTTTTGGTCTGCCGCATTGGTAGAGGTATCTTGCACCGCGTCGGTTGTTGGCGTGTTGGTGGGGGTGTCTTGACGAGATTTGGTGGCATGATTGCCACCGCGTCCTGAGCGTCTGGGCGCGCGGCGTTGGCGGCGCGATGTGTCGCCTGCCGTTAAAGATTGTACGCCCAAATCTGCCAGTCGCTGCTGTGCGTCTTGGGCATTGGTATTTGGTGTAAGTGCGTCGTCAAGCGCGTCATCGTCTCGGTGTGACTGATTGTGATTGTCTGACATAATGCTCCCCTTAGCCGATGCTCAAACGCTTGACTTGACGGCGATAGCCATATGCCAATTGCGCCAGCGCGCGCGTCACGGTCACTGAGGTGAAAATTGAGCTGATAATCCCGATAGCAAGCGTTACCGCAAAGCCTTTGATAGGTCCTGTGCCAATAGCAAACAGGATAAACGCCACCAATAACGTGGTGATTTGTGCATCAAAGATACTGACAAACGCGCGGTCAAAACCTGCCACAATTGCCGATTTGGGACGTGCACCGTTGGCAAGCTCTTCACGAATTCGCTCAAAAATCAATACGTTGGCATCTACCGCCATACCAATGGTCAATACAATACCAGCAATCCCTGGTAGCGTCAGTGCTGAGCCAATCACCGACATAATCGCCAAAATCATGATCAAGTTAAATGCCAGTGCAATATTCGCCAACAAACCAAATAGGCGATAAAACACCAACATAAACAAGAACACCAGCAAATAACCAACTTGGGTTGAGAAAATACCTTTTTTGATGTTATCTGCGCCCAAAGATGGCCCAATCGTGCGCTCTTCAACAAAGTACATCGGCGCGGCGAGCGCACCTGCGCGTAGCAACAACGCCAGCTCTGACGCTTCAGCATTGCTGTCTAGGCCTGTGATTTGAAACGATGAGCCAAACACCCCTTGAATGGTGGCTTGGTTGATGATACGGCTTTCGGCATACGGTGTGCGCACCTCAACCGTTTCACCCGTGGCAGGGTCTTTTTGGTAGCTGATGCGTTGTTTGTTTTCAATAAACAACACCGCCATTTGCTTACCAACCGATTTTGCCGTGGTGTTTTGCATCAAGCGGCCGCCTGCGCTGTCAAGCGTGATGCTGACCTGTGGGCGGCTGTTTTGGTCTAACCCTGCTTGTGCGTCCTGCACATTTTGCCCCGTCACCACAGGCTGACGCTCAAGCAAGGTCTTGCGCGGTGAATTGACCTCACCAAACGCAAATACTTCAGTGCCTGCAGGTGGCATGGCGGTTGGGTTGGCCTGATAGGCGGCATTGCCATCAGCGACCATACGAAACTCAAGGTTTGCCGTGCGCCCAAGGACGCGCTTGGCTTCTGCGGTGTCTTGCACACCAGGCAACTCGACCACAATGCGGTTTGCGCCTTGCGATTGCACCACCGCTTCTGCCACGCCCAACTCGTTAATCCGATTGCGCAGCGTGGTCAAGTTTTGGGTGACCGCATCTTGCGCGATTTGATTGCGTAGCGTGTCGCCTAACGTCAAGTTAATTGCCGCGCCTTGTGGGCTGATGACAGGTTGTAGCTGATACTGTCCAAAACGTGCGCGCAGCATATCAAGCGCACGGTCACGGCTGGCATTATCGGCAAATACCAGCGCAAGCCCATCATCAATCGGGGTGACAGTGGTGGTGCTAAGCCCACGACTGGCAAGCTCGGTGCGAATATCGCGCGTGAGGTTCTCTAGGCGTTGGCTGACCGCCTTTGCCATATCAACCTCAAGCACAAAGCGCACACCGCCACGCAAGTCCAAGCCGAGTTTGAGCGGATGCGCCCCAATGCGTTGTAGCCATGCAGGCGTGCTTTGTGCCAAGTTAAGCGCGATGACATAATTGTCACCAAGCTGTTCTTTGAGCAGTTGCTGGGCTTTAAGCTGGGTTTCGCTGGACTCATCACTCACCTTTAGCAGGGCGGATTTGCCATCAAACTGGTTGTCGTGGGTGGCAATGCCGTGCTGGCGCAAGAGTTGTTCGGCATGGTTTAACACCTGTGCATCAAGTGTTGTACCAGCCTCTGCGCCTGTGATTTGCACGGCAGGCTTATCGGGGTATAAATTGGGCAGCGCAAAAATCGTGCTAACCAGCAGCACCAGCGCAATAAGAACATATTTCCAAGCAGGGTAGTGCATAATGGACTTCTGTTTACATCAAAATTAAACTCACCTCAAGGGTCAGTCGCCAAAAATAAGTCATGAACAATCAAGGCTTTAGGCTAGCAAGCGTGCCAGCAGGCAGCACCGAAATAATCGACGCGCGCTGCACCATCACCTCTTGATTGGCATTCATCGCAATCACCGCGTATTCGCCTTGCACACGCACCACCTTGCCCATCAAACCGCCTGCAAATACCACCTCATTGCCTTCTTTGACCGAGTCAATCATTTGGCGATGCTCTTTTTGGCGGCGTGCCTGCGGACGGATGATAAAAAAGTAAAAAATCGCAAAAAACGCCAGCGGTAACACCAACTGGGCAATCATTGACGTGGCGCTGGCGGCAGGCGCGGCAGCAGGCTCAGCGTGAGCCAGTGAAATAAAAGCAAACATAATCCAACCTTATGCCAAAACAAAATTAGACAAAACTAAACAACACACTATCTAAGCGCTGATAATCTTTGACCGCCTAAGCGGCAGCTAAACCGTTCATGATACCCGATTTGCCAAATTGAATAAATGTTTATCACAAAAAATCTGACTGTTGGCAGGGTGATAACGGCCAAGAATCATCCAGCCGATATGTGCTATCACGCCTATCAGTTAGCAAGCTGTTACAAGGGTGTAACAAGATTTGTGATAAACTAACACGCAAACTGGCACACAGCAAAGCCAATCGTTACCGATAATTTATCAACATAACAATGCACGAGCTGACACCATGAAACCATTTTTTCAGACCTTATCTTATCCACGCGCCACGCTAAGTACCATCGCGTTGGCTACCGCGTTGATAAGTCAAACCGCATGGGCGGATATCACCGACGCCGACTTACAAAATTTTGCCCGTCAAATGTCTGGCGCCGCCAATGCCAAAAACGCTGCCCAAGTCAGCCGCTTGATTGACAACGACGTACTCATCGCCGTGACACGCAAGGGCAAAAGCGGCACGCTCAACAAACAATCTTATCTCAACCTGCTGCAAACCAATTGGGCAAAAACAGGCGCGTACAGCTATAGCATTCGTATCGACAACGTGGTCACCAGCGGCGACCAGGCGCGCGCCAACGTACAAACCGTTGAAACTTTAACCGAAAATGGCAAACCGACCAAATTGGTCACCGATTCACGCGCGACATTCAACAAAGGCGCAGGTGGTGTGGTACTGACGCGCTCTATCAGCCAGCTGACCATCGAGCAGTAACCAGCGGTGGCAAAGTGGCAGATGATTTAATGCGCGGCTCTACCACCCCAAAACCGATGATAACCGCGTGCGGCAGATATTAGACGTTTGCGCCACATAAGTTTTGTGTTAAATTGTTCGGCTTAGAATACAGGCAGGGTGATTGATTGCCCAGCTTGAAGGTGGCGGCTTTAGCAAGGCTTAAGTATTTAGGTCTGGCAGGCAGCCTAATAAAATAGATTTGAAATTTGCGGTGGTTTGGGATTAGTGTATGCAACAAACAGATTTGACTAAAAAAAACAAAACCTTAGATTTTGTGCTTAAACCTCTGAGCATCGCCCTAGCCAGCTGGCTGGCCGTGGCGTGTAGCAGTACCCCAAGCCAACCCACGCGTAAGCCACCAACCCGCGTTGTTGTGCCGCAGACCACCCAGCGCGTGGTCATCCAACAGCCTGCTAAGCCCACCACCCAAGCCGCCAAAGTTACGCAACAAAGCGCGGCATTGCTGGACTTAGAAAGCCTTGATGAGCTTGAAAGCTTGCTTGAGGCCACCGACATGACGATGGTGGAAAACAGCGCCTTGTTGGTGCAGCAGTACGGTAACCTGTGGGATCGGATGCGGGCAAATTTTAAAATGAACGCCAATCAATACGACCCCCGCATTGAGGCGCAAAAAAGCTGGTTTATCTCACGCCAAGACTACCTCAACCGCTTAACCGCGCGCGCCAGCCGCTACCTATACCACACCGTGCGTGAAGCAGAACGCCGCAATATCCCCACCGAGCTTGCCCTGCTACCTGTGATTGAAAGCTCATATGATCCCAACGCCACCAGTAACGCGGCGGCGGCAGGTCTGTGGCAGTTTATCCCCAGTACAGGGCGGATTTATGGGCTTAACCAAACGGCAAGTTTTGACGGACGGCGCGATGTCATCGAATCCACACGCGCCGCGTACGACTTTTTGACCGCGCTATACAACCAATTTGGTTCATGGGAGCTGGCCTTGGCGGCGTACAACGCAGGCCCTGGGCGCGTGCAGCAGGCAATCAGTGCCAACCAAGCGCGCGGTCTGCCAACCGACTATTGGTCATTGCGCCTACCGACCGAGACCATGAACTATGTGCCGCGTTTTGTTGCCGTTGCACAAATTGTCAAAAATCCAGGGGCGTATGGCGTGTACTTGCCTGCCATTGCCAACCGCCAGCACTTTCGTAGCGTGCCTGCAGGCGTTGGCACCAGCTTGTATGATGTCAGCCGCTTGACGGGTGTGAGTTATGAAGAACTGTACGCGCTCAACGGCGGCCTGCTCAACAGCATGGTTGATAGCGCAGGGCCTAACCGCATTTTGATTCCCAATGATGTCAATACCACGCTAGATGCCAAAATCAGCCAATTACGCGGCGGCGGCACATCGGTTTGGAGCGCACAAAATACCACCAGCTGGTCAAATGACGGCAGCTTTGGGACGACAACCACCAACCGCAGCCCAACTTACGCCAACACCCCAACCACGCGCCCTAACACGCGCTTGCCGTCATCAAGCAGCGATTTGGCAGCGATGGCGACCTCGATGGTGCAACAGCAAAATACCAATTACGTCGCGCCGATGCCATCGGTAGACAACGCAAGCGAACTGGCAAGTTTTGGTAGCGGTACTTATCAATCCAGTGAGCCGCCAATCAGCACCGCCCAGCAGCGCAGCATCACCGCTGAAATGCAATCTGCTAACACACTGCCTACCACGTCGGCAACGATTACCAGCAATAACACGGTGATGCAAGAGCCGCCATTGACCCAAGCTGAGCGCGACATGATTGCCCAGCAAATCGCCCAAGTCTCACCCGATCAACCAATCATCAGCCAGCGCGATGGCAACATCAAACTCGATGCCATCCAAACCCAACAGTCGGTGCTAGAAGCGCGTGGTGAGAGTCGCCAGCTGTCATTTAAAGAGCCGACTGTCAAATCTGTGTCGGCTTCGGGGTCAGGCATTGGTTTTGGCACAACAAGCCGCAACAGCAGCACAGCCACCCAAACCGCGCCTGCCAAAAAGCCCAAACCACAGGGCACACGCACCACTTATCAAGTCAAACGTGGTGATAACTTACAACAAATTGCCAACCAGTTGGGCGTAAGCTGGCGTGACATCGCTGAGTGGAACCAAATCGATGCCAACGCGCCGCTATACGTTGGCACCAATCTATACATTTACAACGCCAAACCTGTGAATGACAAGGACAATCGCCCCGATAGCTACACCGTACAAGCAGGCGACACCCTGACAGGCATTGCCGCCAAGTACGGCTTATCGGTCAGTGAACTGGCGCGCTACAACAATCTACCTGTCAATTATCAAGTACGCACCAAGCAAAGCCTATGGCTGGTGCCAGGTAAAGTTGATGACAACACAGGCAGCACAAACCAAAGCAGCCCATCGCCCAAACCCAGCGCGCGCAGCAGTGCTGATGGCAAGCCCAATCGCCCCGATACCTACACCGTGCAAGCAGGCGATACCCTAACAGGCATTGCTGCCAAATATGATCTATCCATCGGGGATTTGGCGCGTTTTAACAACATCCCTGTGACCTACCAAGTACGCACGCAGCAAAAATTGTCACTGGTGCCCAGCAAAAACGCGGACAAACCTGCCTCAACCGCAAGCGGTACTGCCAGCTCATCCAGTGGCAGTAAAGCTGCTGCCAGCAAATACACCATCCAAGCAGGCGACACCTTGATTGGTATTGCCGATAGGCTCGGCATATCAGCCGACGATATCGCCGCGCTAAATGACTTTAATGCCCAATATCGCGTTCAACTGGGGCAAACCATCAACGTGCCTGCCAAAGCAGCCGCCAAACTCAACCATTCGACCAGCAAAACCAGCGTCGCTGCCAGCCGTCCAAGTAGCTACACCGTCAAGGCAGGTGATGGGCTAATCAGCCTAGCCAAACAGTTTGATTTATCAACCAGCGAGCTTGCCAAAGCCAACAACCTATCGCCAACGGATAATCTACTGGTCGGGCAAAAACTGACCATCCCCAACGCAGGCGCAAGCAGCGACACGACAACGTCAGCCAAATCATCCAGCAGCAAAAGCAGCCGCAGTGCAGACAGCGACGACAGCAGCGCAACCAGCAGCTACAAAGGCGCGACCGAACGCTACACCGTCAAAGCAGGGGATGGCCTGATTAACCTGGCCAGCCAGTACGGCATCAGCGCCGCCCAGCTTGCCGCGATGAACAACCTCAAGCCCAATGCCAACTTACTCAAAGGGCAGCGCATTGTCGTGCCCAAAACCACCACGACTTACAAAGTTAAAGCAGGTGATGGCTTAATCAACCTTGCCAGCAAATACAACATCTCAACCAAAGAATTGGCGGATATGAATGATCTGTCACCCACGGCGGATTTAAAAATCGGGCAAACTTTGACCGTACCTGCACGTTAAGCAGACACCGCCCAAACATACGGATAACACCATGACCCAACCCGCCACATTGCCCTTGACAATTGAGCCCATCCCTGCCTTACAGGACAATTATATCTGGGCGTTGATTGAGCCAACGCATGGGCAAGCAATTTTGGTTGATATCGGCGAGGCCGCGCCTGCGCTTGAGTTTTTGCGCGCACAGGCGTTGGACTTACAAGCGATCTGGATCACTCACCATCATCATGACCATATCGGCGGTGTGGCAGCTGTTTGCCAAGCGTATCCCGATGTGCCCGTGCTGATCCATCCTGCCATTGCGCATCTATTGCCCAAATCGCTGAATATCGTGCCTGTGCAAGAGGACAGTGCGGTAAGCGCGTTGGGGCATCCCACCAGCGTTTGGCACATTGCAGGGCACACCGCCGAGCATATCGCCTTTATGGTACAAATCGACGGCACAAAGCACGTGTTTTGTGGCGACACCTTGTTTGCGGCAGGCTGTGGACGCGTATTTAGCGGCACTATTGAGCAGTTATTTGACAGTTTTAAACGTTTAAATCACCTGCCTGCTGATACGGTATTTTACCCTGCGCATGAATACACCGTCAGTAACCTGCGCTTTGCCCAGCATATCGAGCCCCACAACGCCGATATCGCCCAAGCCTTGCGCCATGCCAACGCGCTACGCGCCAAGCAGCCGCCCAAGCCAACACTGCCGACCACGCTTGCCGCTGAACGCCTCACCAATCCGTTTATCCGCGCGGTGGCGGACAATGCGGCACTGGCCCATGCGGCACGTGCACAGAATTTACCCATTGAGCCATTGGCATTGTTTAGCCGATTGCGCCAATTAAAAAACAACTTTTAGTTTAAGGAAAAAACTATGGCACTTAAGTGGACAGACGCGCGTGACATCGCCATTGAGCTGGCGGACGCGCATCCCGATGTTGATGTGCAGTACATTCGCTTTACCGATTTACACCGTTATGTCACGGCGCTGCCCGATTTTGCCGACGATCCCAACAAATCCACCGAAGGGCAGCTAGAGGCCATTCAGATGGCGTGGTTGGATGAATTGGACTAAGTTTGCTAAGTGTGCGCACGTGCTGCCTAAGACATTTTAATCAACCTAAATCACTAACAAACTGTTAAATCATAACCGAAGCCATACGTTTTTATACATTGCAAGCTTTTAAATCGCGTATCATGCTTGTCATACCGTGTTTTGCTAGTCACGAGCATTGGCAAAGTACGGCAGAGACAAACAGCGGCAGGTGAGGTGAGCCAATTAACCCTTAATGGCTAAACCCATGCACAGTGAATAACTTGGCGCAACCGCACCGCACAGACAAAAGCAGGCGATGATAGCAGATAAGCCCACGCGGCGGTCTATCATGGCTTAAGGTTAGGCATGGTTGATTGTAGTATGAAGGGGCAGGCGGCTTTTTGGCAGCAGGTCGGATGGGCGGTTTTGCAAGGATTGGGCGCAGCGTCGCTGCTTGGGTTGATGAGCGGCTGTCAGCCAGCAAAAAAATCCCCCGTTGCACCCTCGGCGGAGGCCAGCGCGCAAGCGAGCCAACCGTATGCCAGCACGCAAGCGCGTACCCAACGTGCCACCCAAGACGTATCGGCGACAGCATCGGTCGCCAGCACGCCCCCCGCGCCACCTGTCACACTGACCATTGCCGCCAGTACCAATCTCAACAGCACGCTACCTGTGATGGTGGATGATTTCAACCATTTAAATCCTGATATTGACCTAAAGGTTATCTACGATACATCGGACAGATTAGTCGCGCGTATCCGCCAGCACAATGCGTTTGATGTATTTTTGACTACAAGCCAAATCTATACGCAAGATTTGTATGCCGACAGCCAACAACGCAAATACGGCACGCGCTATGGGCAGCCGTTTATTTATGCACGCGGCCAGTTGGTGTTATACAGCAGCAAACACACACTGACCACCACCCCAACCCAGCTACTAGATGATTTGCTGCTTGAGCACGCGCCAATCACCATGGCGTTATCCGATCCTGAGGTATCGCCCTATGGTGAGGCGGCGCAGGCGTGGCTCGTCAATCAAAACTTCACCAACCCTGCGCAAATCCAGCTGCGCCCTTATGCCAATTTGTTACAAACATTTGCCGCAACAGACAGTGCGCAGGTGGATTTTGGTTTTGTCAGCTTATCGCAGGTGCTCAATAAGGCGCGCGACAACACGGTACGAGAAGCCACCAAATCGCACAGCTATGCCTTATTATCAAAAGCCGATTATCCACCGATTTTGCAAGAAGGCATGGTGCTCAAGCCCAGCGCTGCCAGTCAGCAATTTGTTGGCTATTTGCTATCGCCCAGAGGTCAGCTACTTTTGGCTGAGGCAGGTTATTTGCCCGTGTGCGGTGATAACAGCCTTAAATTGCCTGCCTGTAGCTGACGTTGCTGCTTTATGGGCGTTGTGATTGCGTGATGGCAGCTTGCAACTGCGCTGCCAATTCAGCAAGCTCGTCTGTGTCGGCGTTGCGCTCGGCGTGTTGTCCCAAGGCATGAATACTGGTCGGTATCAGATGCACATGATAATGGGGCACAGATTGGCCTGCCTCAGCGTGATTAAGCTGCATCTGGACAATGCCGTCACGCTTTAGCACTTGACGCTGGGCTTGCATGACCTTTTGTGCGGTGACAAACACGGCTTGTAAATACTCAGCAGGCATGTCTGACAGCTCAACGGCTTGGCATTTGGGAATCACCAGCACATGACCGCGTGCCATGGGCATGATGTCCATAAACGCTAAGGTTTTGTCGTCTTCATACACGCTAAAATTGGGTATGTCACCGCGTAAAATTTTGGCAAAAATATTGTCGTTGTCGTAAGTGAGCTTTGTCATCGTCATGTCCTTGCTGTGCATTAGGCTACATTGTCTAGGCTACATTGTCAAAAAAATCTAAAATCTGCTCAGTTAAAATAAACTGGCGCACGTCATTGAGCATGGTGGTATCATAGTTGTGCACAAACGCCACCGCAAGCTGTCGGTCAGGGTCGCACCATGCCATCGAGCCATTATAGCCCATGTGCCCAAAGCCGTCAGCCACCGCGTGCAAGCGGCTAAACACGCGATGATAGCCAAGCCGCCATTGCATGGTTGCAGGCATGACTTTATCGGCTTGCTGGTTTTGCACCTGTTGCAGCGTGGCAAACACCTCAGGCGTAATCAGTGTACGCGGCTCGCCGTGTATTGTCCATTGTCCGCCGTTGGCGAGCATCGCGTAGATAGTCGCCAATGCTTGTGCGCTGGCAACCCCGTTGGCGGCAGGGATTTTGGCTTGAAGGCTGGCAGGGTGGTAATAATTAAACTGGCGGCTACCCTCAGGCACTAATGCGGCCTGATAGTCGGCAGGCGCGACTTGGCTGGGCGTAAAATACAGCGCGTTGATGGCTTGGGTGTTAAGGACTTCGTCAGTCGCTGCAAGGCGTTGCCAATCGGCATACATCGGCAAGGTTTGGTAAAACGCCAACGTCGTCGCACTGTCGGTTTGTAGCACAGGCTTGCTGCGTTCGCTGTTTGCCGATGGTGGGCGCAAGCGCTGCGCAACCTCTGGTACGATGGCGCGCGGCACGCCAAAATACACCTGCCCAACCAGCCCCAACGGCGCAAGCAAATAACGCGCCAATGCCGCTTGCAGTGTCAGCCCCGTGACGCGTTCAACCAAGCCGCCTAACACCCAGCCCGACACCAACGCGCTGTAAGCAACGGTTGGTACATCCGTGTGCGTAGGTGTTGTCGGTGGCATGGCGGCAACTTTGGCGACCATCGCTTGCCAATCAAGCATATCTTTGGCGGTATGGGTGATTTGTTGCACGTCATACAAATTTGCCCGATGGCTTAGTACATCGCGCAACGTGATGCCAGCTTTGCCGTGTTGGGCAAAATCCGCCCAGTAGGCAGCGATCGGCGTGTCATAATCCAACAGGCCTTGTGAAACCAAGCAATGCACCAACGTCACCAGCACACCTTTACCCGTAGAAAAATTCAACGCCAGCGTGTGTGGTGTCCATGGCGTGCGCGCGCCTGTGGTCTTGTCCACGGTTGCCGTGCCATGAGCCAACGCGGTGACGCATTGCCCACGATGATAAATGACCAAGCTACAGCCGCCCAATGGCTGGTTCAGGTCGAATGCTTGTAGAAGATGAGCAAGTTGTTGATTTATTGCATTGAGGTTCATTTTTTAGCTAAGCTTAAATAGGTTTGCCTTAAATAGATTTACATTGAGGGTCGCAGTCAGCGTGGTACTAACAAACGCTGATACACCGTATCATACAATTTATCCAGCCCTGCTGCTTGCCCACGCGCCAACGCGGTATCCATCTTGCGTCCGCGCAACCAACCTGCGCGCAACGCCACCACCGCGCCCGCTTCATCGGCAGTCACGCCATGTAGCATGACCAAATCATCGGTATGCGCCATCAACGCGCGGTCAAAGCGCATGATGACAAGTTGCTTTAAATCATCGATATCACGCACAGGCACGGCATGATACGCAAGTCCGGCCTTGCGCGCTGCCGCAGCAACATCAAACGCCACCGCGTCAGCAGGTGCAAGGTCAATCATCGCCGCCACCCCATGGGCAGGCAACTGCGCCACCCCCTCACGCGTCAGACCGTGTGCCACCCACAGGCGTTTTTCGGCTTGTAAAACCTGCCCCCAAGCGTTGGCGGCAAGGGTATCGCTTAATGCCGTAAACTCTGCCGAATGCGGCAAAACCCATGTCGGCGTGGGCGCATCATCGTGTGGGTTAAACGCCTCTTGCGGCGCGTTAGGGTTATGTAGGTTAGGCAAGTTATCGTGGGGCAAGTGGGTCACCAATGTGTTCAGTCAATTTATCAACAGGCTACAATTTAACGAAATTTAACGGGGTATTGCGCATTGGGGTCGGACTGCTGATTGGGGTAGTGGCGGTCGTGCTCAATGTCGCACGCGTCGGCGTTGTTTTTGGCAGGCTTATGAATATAGCCCATACGCTCCTCAACGGGCAAATGCGCGTGCTCCCACACCATCAAGGCTTGCATACAGGTGTGTCGCTGCGCCTCGGTCAGACGCTCGCCGCTCTCCCAACGCCCCAACGCAATCGCGGTGCGAAATTTTTCGGCAATCTCGGGTGTTAGGGCGTTTAAAATGGCTTGTGTGTCCATCATTCCTCACAATTTGTCTGTTTAAATGGGCGATTTGGGTTAAATTTGGGCAAAAACGGGCGCATTCAAGGCACTGCGCTGGGTCGCGGTTTGGCAAAACAAGGTTTTACTTTGCTGGCAGATGGCTTTAATATAGCAAAAACGTTCGCCGATTTTGCTTTTTTATCACCCAAAATTGTCCCCATGAGCAAGCACCCTATGCGGCACTATCACCCCACCACTGACCATAAACTAAAACCTAGCGCGCTTATCTTGGCAGCCGCTATGCTATTGCCCATTGGCGCACAGGCGGCAACCATGCCAACGTCCGCTACGCTGGCCGCTGAGCACCCACCCACCACGCTTGCCGACGCGCTTACGCAAGCACAGGCCCAAAACGTGGCGCAATCCACCGCATGGCTGCGGCTGCTGTATTATCCCACGCCATATCGGGCAGGTCGCACCAGTCGGATTGCCACGCCAAACAATCCTATGACCAATCAGCAGGCGTTTTTTGCCAGTCGTGCTGGCGGTCACGACCCAGAGGCTGAGCTACAAGCCGTGCTTGCGGCGATGTTTGCGCCAAACCCTGCGCCCGATGCGTCGGTGTACTGCCGTATGCCTGCGCGCGTGCATTGGCTTAAAACCGCGCTGGCTATTCCCGACAGCGCATTGCCGCAAGCTGATTGCCCAACGTTGGCGCGATGGCAAGCCAATTTGGCGGCTAACGGCGCGTCGATTATTTTTGCCGATGAATACCTAAACGACCCGCAATCGGCGTTTGCCCACAGTTTTTTGCGGTTTGATACCGCCGACCCTGCGCGCGCCACCTACCTTAATTATACGCCAAAAAAGACTGAGGGGGAAAACTTTGCCAAATTTACCTACAAAGCGGTGATTGCAGGCAATCCCGGTGAGTTTACCCTCAACAACTACGCCCAAAAAATCACGGCCTACACCGAGGAGCAAGGGCGCAACGTGTGGACGTATCGGCTGAATTTAACACCCGATGAAATCACCCAGCTCACCCGACAAGTGTGGGAAATTCGAGGGCAAAATTTGACGTATAAACTGTTGTCGGATAACTGCGCGTCAGAGATTTTGGCCTTGCTTGACGCGCTGCGTCCGCAAGCTGACCTATTAAATGGGTTGCAGCCACTGGTCGCACCAGCCCAAATTGTGCGCCATTTGGCAGCGCATGACTTATTGACCGCGCGTGAGTTTGTGCCCTCACGCGTGGCCCGTGAGCAAACGGCGCTAAATGCTAACGCTCTAGGCGCAGATCACGCCGACAGTAAGCCGTATGGTGTGCCGCTGCAGCCAAATTCATCCGCGTTACCATTGAGTAGCCGTAGCGACCCACTGCTGGCTAACCCCTTGCAGCGGCTACAGGTGGGCTTTGAGCAAAACAAAACTCGCCACACACACGACGCGCTGACGCTGGGCTATCGGTTGGTGTATCACGACGCGCTTGATAAGCCCGATGGCTACCCAGTCGGTGCGGCCTTGACCGCGTTGGCAGGTGAGCTGCGCGTACCGACCAATCAGCGCAAACAGCATGACCGTGTGGCACTCAATACCTTGACCCTCATGCAAATGCGCGCGCTCAATCCCGTCAATACTGCCAAATGGGGCAACAGTTGGGGGGCAAAACTGAGCCTTGAGCGTGTGCAGGATGGTATTCGCCACGACGATGGCGGCGATGTTGTCGGCAATGTGTCAGGCGAGTACGGCAAAAGCTGGGCATATGGTGTACCGCGCGCGGCGGCGGATTTACCGCCGAATATCTGCTACGCGCTTGGCACAGCCGCTTTGCAAGGCGGACGCGGCTTGTATCATGGCTACCGTATTGGCGTTGGCGCGACGGGCGGCTGTTTGCAACAAATCAGCCCCGATTGGCGCGCGCTTGCCACGCTTGAGATGCCGCTGTGGTTGGCAGGTGATGGCAAACGCGAACGCTACGCCCAACCACGGGTTGAGGTTGGCACGCAATACGATTTTGACCGCCACAACGCGCTGCGTGTAACGCTTGCCCGCCAATGGACGCTTGACCACGGTTTACAACAAGTTGCCGATACAACGCAAGATAGCATTGGCGTGCGTTATCTGCGTTATTTTGATTAAACACGATGATGGCGCACAAACAAGCCCAAAACAACGCTCAACCAATGGCAGACAATCCCCTATTGGCAAAAAATATTCAAGCATGACTCAATTGCTCAACGTTGAAAATCTAACCATACAATCCGCCAATCAAACACTGGTTAAAAATCTATCCTACACCCTGCACACAGGCGAAACATTGGCGTTGGTGGGTGAGTCTGGCTCGGGCAAATCCTTGTCAAGCCTTGCTTTGTTGGGCTTGTTGCCGTCAAGTTTGTACGTCACAGGGCAGGCATGGCTTGACGGCAAGCCGCTACCCATCGCCCCCCCACTCACCAAGCCTGACGCATTAAGCCGCGCCCAACCTCGACATAACGCCCGATCATGGCGGCAAATCCGCGGACGGCAAATTGGTATGGTGTTTCAAGAGCCGATGACCGCGCTTAACCCCTTGCACACCGTTGGCAAGCAGCTTGGCGAAAGTTTGGCATTGGCAGGTGTGGCAAAAGGCAGGCGGCGCGCGCAGGCGTTGCAGCTACTTGAGCAGGTTCAGCTGACCGATGGGGCAGACAAACTGGCGCGTTATCCGCATGAACTCTCAGGTGGACAACGCCAGCGCATTGTCTTGGCAATGGCGCTGGCACAGCAGCCGCAAGTGCTGATTGCCGATGAACCCACCACCGCACTTGATGTCAGCTTGCAGCATGACATGCTGGCACTCATGCAGCGGCTAACGGCAGAGCGCGGTATGGCGTTGCTGCTCATCAGCCATGACCTTAAACTGGTGCGCCGCTATAGCACACGCATTGCCGTCATGCAAGCAGGGCGTATCGTTGAGCAGGGCGACACCGCAGCGTTGTTTGCCAATCCACAGCACGACTACACACGCACCTTGATGACGCAAGAATTTGGCACGCCGCTAGCAGTTGTGGACAGCGCGCGTGAGGTGCTAAACGTGCGTGACATTGGCGTGCGCTATGTGCGCCGTCGGCATATTTGGCAGCCACCGCAAATACTGACCACACTGGCGGGCGTGAGTTTTAGCTTGCGCCAAGGCGAGGCGTTGGGCATCGTGGGTGAATCGGGCTCGGGCAAAACCACACTGGCGCGCGCATTACTCAAGCTGCTACCAAGGCAGGCGCAAACGCTGGGGCAGATGCGTGTATTTAGCCCCGACCTAAAGGCAACCGACAATCTTTTGACGTTAAGCCACCGCCAGTTTCGGCCGTATCGCCGTGCGTTGCAACTGGTCATGCAAGACCCGTACGCCAGCTTAAACCCACGCATGGATGTGCAGACCTTGGTTGCTGAAGGTTTGGCGTTGGTTGATGCTAGCCTATCTGCCACTGCGCGCGTGCAGGCGGTGCAAGCGGCATTGGCGTTGGTGCAGCTACCGCCTGCCATTGCCCAACGTTATCCGCATGAGCTGTCGGGCGGTCAGCGTCAGCGCGTGGCATTGGCGCGGGCACTGATTATGCGTCCGCAGGTTTTGTTGCTTGATGAGCCGACCGCCGCGCTTGATAGCCAAACGCAAATGGCAGTGGTGCGGCTGCTGCGAGATTTGCAAGCGCGGCTTGGTGTCAGTTATATTTTTATCAGCCATGATTTGCAAGTGGTCAAAGCGTTATGCCAACAAGTGTTGGTGATGAAAAACGGCCAATGTCAAGCGTATTTACCCACCGCCGAGCTGGCAAATCAGCCGCATGATAGTTATATTGGGCAGTTATTGAGTCACAGCATTTAGCTTATCGTGCATAATTCTGCACCTGTCATCTTTGCGCCAGGTGGAGATGTCGGCAGCCTTGTGTTATCATGGCAATAAAGGTTGTCGTTAATGCAAAAACCAAGCATTGACTAAAACAAATCTGTTTAGCCGATGCCCTAGGGCTTAGTGCTGTGTAAAACGTTCCCCCATGCCGATACTATTTAGCGATAGCGGCATGGCGCAAGGTAGTAACGCTGTCTTAGACAAAGATTGCTATGGGTTACAAGGATAGCCCACCAAGCCCAGCGGTTTGGTGGCAGCATGTTAAAACCTATTAGCCTAACACGATGCCCGACCAACACTTATCGCCTCACACGAGCCATCTAAAACACCCCTCACAACCGTCGGTGCAATCTGTCGCAAGCCACGCCGATGCCCCAACGCCAATCTTAAGCGATTTTCAGCGGCGCTGGTTGCCCGTGGTGGTTGCCATCGCGCTGTTTATGCAGATTTTGGATGCAACGGTACTAAATACCGCCCTGCCTGCAATGGCGCATGATCTCAATCAGCCTGCGCTGTCGATGCAATGGGCGGTGATTAGCTACGCGCTGACGTTGGCGATTTTTACCCCGATTAGCGGCTTTATCGCTGATAAATACGGTACACGCACCACGTTTTTGGTCGCTATCAGCGTGTTTAGTGTGGGTTCGTTGATGTGCGCGATTTCACCCACATTGGGTAGTTTGATTTTTGCCCGTGTCGTGCAAGGGCTTGGTGGGGCATTGCTGATGCCTGTTGCGCGGCTCACACTGATTAAAAGCTATCCGCGTGAGCAGATGCTATCGGTGATGAATTATGCTGTCATGCCTGCGTTGGTCGCGCCTGTGGTTGGTCCGTTGGTTGGTGGTTATTTGGTTGAGTGGGCAAGTTGGCATTGGATTTTTTTGATCAATTTGCCGATGGGGTTACTTGGCTTGTGGGTCGGGCTTAAGCTGATGCCGCAATACTTGCAGCGCAATCCGAGTATGGATTTGCTGGGATTTTTGTTGTTTGGTAGCTCGATGGCGTGCTTTACCTTTGCGCTGGAGTTTGTCAATAACATCAGTGCGGATAAGCCACAAACGGGTGTTTTTGCGGCGATGGTGGCAGGGCTTGCGGTGGCGTTATTGGTTGGCTATTATTACCACGCTAAGCACTCTGAGGCGCGCAACGGCCAACAGCCGCTGTTCGGGCTGGACTTGTTTATGGTGCGCACGTTTCGGGTTGGGCTACTGGGCAATCTGCTGACGCGGCTTGGCATGAGCGCAATCCCGTTTTTGCTACCGTTGTTGCTACAGGTGGTGCTTGGCTATAGCCCGTCGCAGGCAGGTTGGATGCTTGCGCCGATTGCGATTGGCTCACTGGTGGTTAAGCCACTGGTAACGCGGATTGTGCGCCGTTTTGGCTATCGGCGCACACTGGTGATCAATACGACGGTTATTGGGCTCAATATCATGCTGTTGTCGCAGTACAACCAGCATACGCCGCTGTGGCTAAGCATTCCGCTGCTAACCTTTATGGGTGCGTGCAATTCGCTGCAATTTAGCGCGATGAATACCATCAGCATTGCGCGGCTGCGCCCGTATCAAACCAGTAGCGGCAACAGCTTGCTGTCTGCCAATCAGCAACTGGCGATTAGCTTTGGCATTGGGCTTGGGGCATCGGTGCTGCATTTGCTCACGCCTGCGCGCGCAAGCCTTGTGCAGACCCAAGTGGCATTCTCACACGCGTTTTTGCTGTTGGGCGTTTTAACGATTTTATCAGGATTGTATTTTTTGCGCTTGCATCCGCGTGATGGGGCAGGGTTGTACCATTAATACAATAGTATTAAACAAAGGTAAGCGTTGGGCTTACCTTTGTGTTGTTAAAACTGTCAAACATCACTGTTCAACAAACGCACGCTCAACGACATAATCGCCCGTGCCGCCCATACGCGGTGAGCATTTAAGCCCGTATTCATCCAGCAGCGCGGCAACGTCTTTGTTCATCGATGGGCTGCCGCAAATCATCGCGCGGTCGTCGGTTGGGTTCATCGGAGGCAAGCCGATATCTTCAAACAATTTGCCTGAGCGCATGAGGTTGGTCATTCGCCCCTCATTGCGAAACGGCTCACGCGTCACGGTGGGGTAGTAGATGAATTTGTCTTTGACATAGTCAGCCAAGTATTCATCGTTGAACAGCTCGCGCTCAAAACGCTCGCGGTAGCCCAATTCGCTGACATAGCGCACACCATGCACCAAAATCACCTTGTCAAAACGTTCATACACCTCAGGGTCACGGGTCAAGGACAAAAACGGCGCAAGCCCCGTACCCGTTGAGAGCATATACAGATGCTTACCAGGGTTTAGGTCATCAAGCACCAACGTGCCTGTGGGTTTTTTACTGACCAACAAAGTATCGCCAACCTTGATATGCTGCAACACAGAAGTCAAAGGGCCATCGGGCACTTTGATGGAGTAAAACTCCAGCTCCTCGTCATAATTGGTGCTGGCAATTGAGTACGCACGCATCAGCGGCTTGCCGTCAATCTCAAGCCCAATCATGGCAAATTCGCCATTACGAAACCGCAGCCCATCGTTGCGCGTGGTTTTGATGGTAAACAGCGTGTCATTCCAGTGGTGCACATGGGTGACGGTTTCTTGATAAAATTTGGATAAATTCGACATATGCCCTGCCTGTTGGTCGTGCGCGTTCGGTGAAGTAAGCCATCAATCCCAAACGCTACTCAATATCATTGGCAAAAGATGGCAACGGCGCGTAGGCTTGCAGCCGTGGTTGGTTTTGCCATTGCCTTGCTAGAATAAAACGCGTATCATAACAAATTTTGTCCTGCCTTGCGATTTTATCGGCGCAAAAAGTCATAAAAAAATGGCATATCGTTAGTAAAAAATGCGCTAAACCCATCGGCAGCCCATTCACAGCTACCTCTATCTTGGCATGATGACTAGTATTGAGTTACCGATTATCGGCTATGTGCGCTCGCCGCTGGTGCAAAAATTTGGCATTCCGCGCCAGCCAAATTTGGTTGATGTGCGCGCGCAGCTTGAGTTTGTGCCGCCGTTTGGCAATCCGCAAGCGTTTGTTGGCATTGAGCAATTTAGCCATCTGTGGGTGATTTGGCAGTTTCATCAAGCGCTGAATGCTGCGCCGTGTGATAAAGTGGGGCAAAATTTTCGTCCGCAGGTGCGTCCGCCGCGCTTGGGTGGCAATGCCAAAATCGGCGTGTTTGCCAGTCGTAGTATGTTTCGCCCGTCGGGGCTGGGTTTGTCGGTCGTGCAGCTGGCAGGCGTGCAGCTGGTGGGTGGACAAGTGCGGCTTGATATCATTGGCGCAGATATGGTTGATGGCACACCAGTGGTTGATATCAAACCGTATTTGGCCTACAGCGACAGCGTGGCGGCGATAAGTGGCTATGCCGACGCGCCGCCATCTCCTAAACCCGTGACTTGGCAAGCACAGGCGCAAGTGCAGTTTGGGCGATGGGTGCAAGCAGGCGTGCTAAGTGATAAAGACAGCACGATTATCAGCGGGCTAATTGGGCAAGACCCACGCCCTGCCTACCGCCAACATGACGACCAACATGCCGAGGAGGGGCGCGTGTACAGCGTGCGCTATGGCAAAGTCGATGTGGATTTTGTAGCTTGTGCGCAAGGGCTGACGGTGGTGGCGTTGCGTTTGTGTGAATAGCGGCAAGCCGTGAGCCAGGCGAGTGGCGAAAGAGCGTGCAAGCTGCCAAAGACCGTGCCGATTCTTACGCAATTTTTACCCTGCGACAACAATACGTGAAAATGCGATTTTACGCTGTTTTTTTGCCCACAATATTGGCACAATAGCGCCATTTAATCTGTTTGAAAATGCTTTTGGAACATACCATGTTTGATCGCCGTTTATTAAGCGCCGTAACCGTTGCTATCATGGCAACCACTGCCGCCCTACCTGCCCACGCTGCCAGCAAAAAAACCAAGACCGCTGCGCCTGCCGCACAAGCCGCCACGCCAGCGCAAGCGGCGAGCGTGTCCGACCAAAATCCCAACCATGTCACCATCGACCTGTCAGCCGTAGGGCCGACCAAAAACGAAGTTGCGATGTTGCAAGTCATCTCTGAGATGTGCCCGCCCATGCTCAACGCCAAACAACGCACCAATTTTGCCAAAGCGTACAACACGGAACTACAAAACCTGATGCCAACCATCAGCGAGCCCAAAGCAGCGGTGCAATACCTATCCACACAAGCCGACTATCAGCAGATTTTGAACGATACGCGCCAATGGCTGCTAAGCTACCCCAAAGCGGATAACCAGCAGATGTGCTTTGAATTGGCGGAGTCGGCGACAGGTGAATAGCCAGTCATTTATCCAGTAAAACGGCGTGTCTTAAAAAAATCTCAGTAAGCGTTTGTATTGCACGGCATTTTGCTTTATGCTTTAGCAGCGTTTTTGTTTGCTATTCGTCCTATTGTGTCAAATTTTGTGTCATTGAGTTCATTGTATGAATGTGTTGCCTGCAAGTTTTGCCCCCTCTATCCAACGTTTGAAATACGCCAATGCCATGCTTGCCCTCGTGCTACCGATGTCATTGGCACACGCTGCTATCACGCCGCCCACCTTAGACAATGCCGCGTATGTGTTGATGGACTACGATACGGGCACGATTTTGGCACAAAAAAATGCCGATCAGCCGCTGCCACCTGCTTCGCTGACCAAAATGATGACCAGTTATTTGATTGAGCAGCGCCTGCTACAAGGCAAGCTCAAAGAAGATGAGCCTGTGCTGATGACGCCCGACGCATGGTGTCGCGGTAGTAGCGAAGAGTCGTGCATGTATGTGGATGTCAATCAAACCGCGCCGGTCATTGACATGCTCAAGGGCATCATCATCGTCTCGGGCAACGATGCGGCCAAGGCGATGGCGCAGCACATTGCAGGCAGTGAAACCGCGTTTGCCGACTTGATGAACGCTGAGGCCAAAAAAATCGGTATGACGCACACCCATTTTGTCAATTCAACGGGCATGCCTGCTGAGGGGCACGAGGCATCAGCGCATGACTTGGCGCTATTGTCACAAGCCATCATCCACAACAGCCAAAAATACTATCCACTGTATAGCCAAAAAGAGTTTACATACAACAACATCAAACAAGGCAACCGCAACGTACTGCTATACAATGATCAAACCGTGGATGGGCTAAAAACAGGCCACACCAATGACGCAGGTTTTTGCTTGGCGGCATCCAGCAAGCGCGGCAATATGCGTTTGATTTCGGTGATTTTGGGCACTAAATCCGCGGAAGAGCGCGGCAAGCAGTCGCGTGAATTGCTCGATTGGGGGTTTGGGCACTTTACCACCAAAATCGCCGCGCCTGCCAACCAGCCCGTGGGCACTATCCCTGTCAAGTATGGCAAAGCCGATGCCGTCAATGTGGTCACCCAAAACAACTTACAGGTACTTTTACCCAAAATTGACGAAGACAAAGTCCAAACCGTGGTCAATCTTAATCCAAATGTTGCCGCGCCTGTCCAAGCAGGGCAGCCTGTTGGCAAAATGGTGGCCACACTCAATGGCAAGCCCGTTGCCACCGTCAATCTGGTCGCGCAATCGGCGGTGGAGCAATCGGGATTTTTCACCCGTATTTGGCAGCATATCGCTGGATTTTTCCAAGGGTTGTTTGGCTAAAATCAAACCTCTTGCCGACTTAAACACCAGACCGCGCTTAGACTGAGCGCGGTTTTTTTGGCTAAATCGATGTATTATGCCAGATGTGATACCAGCTGTTGGGTAAATTGCTTAAGCTCGGCATTGTTCATCTGTGCGCTAACAATCTGTAAATCATCAATGCCATTGATTCTAAGCGTTTCAATTTGCCGCGCGGTCAGCGCATAATAATAATACGCCGCAAAGATTCGCCGATTGGTCTGCTGACGGCGTAACTGGCTAAGCAGGGCATTGGCGCGATTAAAATCAATCGATGGACAGATGAGCAGCGCGTCCAATGGCTGCTGCAGCAGTTGGTCAAGCAAATCGCGTTCATACTCATAAATCAGCACATCCGCGCCCAAATCCGTCAAATAATTGGCGTACGGATTGTGCAAACCCATATCCGTCCAAAGCGCAAACCGAAAATCCTGCAGCATTTTGCGTTCATCACGGTCCTGCCAGTCTAGCAGCACCATGGACACAATAACAGTCGTGCCTTGCCCAAGCTCACTGCTCACCTCGATACTCGCGCCGATCAAATCTGCCAGTTTTTTGACCAAGAACAACGCGCTACTGTAGGGGTGGTGCAGCACAATCGGCGTAGGATCTGCCTCAAAAAATGGATCAAACAGCTGATCAATATGTTTTTGGGTGATGCCAACGCCTGTGTCTTGAATTTGCAATGTCCAACGAATACGGTGCTCAAAGTGCTGCAGTTGAGAGCTTACCAACACTTTGCCTTGCTCAGTAAACTTAATGGCATTATCAACAAACGATGACACGATGGTGGTAATCTTGCCTGCATCGCCTTCAAGGCGGTAATCGGCGTGGTAGGTTTTGAGGGTGAGCGTCAGACCTTTTTGCTCGGCAAACGGCTGATAGTTGGCGATGACTTCTTCAAGCAATTGATTGGGATTAAAATACGCCAAATCCACGCCCGTTTGCCCACGCTCAATGCGAATTAGTTGGATAATTTGGTCAAGCTTGCTATTGATCGTCTGCATGCTCATGCCAATCACATTGACCGCGTCTTGTTGTTCTTCTGTCAGATAATGGCTTTGCAACAGCTCAAGACCCGTATTGACATGCCCGATGGCGGTTTTAAATTCATGCGTTAGCAGATTTTGAAAACTTGAAAACTGCTGCATCTGCGCCAGCTGCTGCTGCTTGATGGCTTGTGTATCGGCCTTGGCTTGGTTAAGCTCAGCTTGCAGCCGCGCTTGATGGTTGAGACTGTGCAATAAAGTTTGTTCGATGAGCAGCGCTGAGGAATCATCTGGTAGGCTGGCATATCGCGTCAAATCAACAGGCTTATCCGCCAGCACTTGCTCGCTGATTTGCTCAAGCATCGGCAGACGCTTGGCCATGCGCTCAACCAAACGCAAGATGTACCACAGTAGCAAGCCGTTGCACACAAGCATCGCCACACACGGCAACCAAATATTGCGTAGCCATTGGTGACGAATGCGCTGCAAGTTTAGGGTCGTATTGACGTAGCCATACACGCGCTGCATGTGCGCCTGATTTTGGCTTGGCGCAAGCACCACAGGCTGGCGAAAGCTCATGTAGTCATCAAAAAAAATCGCCAACGGGCGCGTATGATTGCCCAGCGCGGGTGCTGACGTGTTGGCAGGTGTGGCAAAAAACGCCGCGTTCTCAATCTCAGGAAACAGCTGCAACAGGCTGTCAATCTGCTGTTGGTGCAAGGGCGCGCGGCTGCTAGCAACATCATGCGCCAATAGCTGATTGATGCGCTCAATGTGGCGCACCTCACAGCGCAGTGTCAGATACAAGTCACTGACCAAAAACGTCAGCATACACAGCACAAACACCAGCTGCGTTGGCAACACAATAAACCAACGCACTAAATCTTTGTGGGTAACGAAACGACGCGTCATAAGTTGCCGTATCAGACGTGCATCAAGTTAGCGTTTTTTATCACGCTGCTTAAATTTTTGGATTTGGCGGCGTTTGCGCGCTTGCTGCGCTTCGGTCAAAGTGCTTTTACTTTTACGCCCTGCATACGGGTTGGCGTTTTGTTTAAACTCAACGCGTATCGGCGTACCTTCAAGTTTAAACACTTGACGAAACTCATTTTCCAAATAGCGGCGATAGCTATTGGGCACTTGATCGGTTTGGTTGCCGTGAATCACCACAATGGGCGGATTGTGTCCACCTAGATGGGCAAAACGCAGCTTGATACGCCGCCCACCCACCATCGGCGGTGGATGCGCGCCAACCGCGTCTTGCAAAATCTGCGTCAAGCGGCTGGTTGAAATGTCCAATGTTGCCGATGCGTACGCACGCGCAATCGATGGGTACAGCGAGCCGACCCCCGTGCCGTGCAGCGCGGAGATAAAATGGGTTTTGATGTAGGGGATAAAATGAAAACGCCGATCCATCTCAGACTTAATCCAGTCTTTTTGCTCGGCCGATAAGCCGTCCCATTTGTTAATGGCAATCACCACCGCGCGCCCAGCCTCCAGCGCAAAGCCAAGCAAATGCAAATCTTGATCGGTGATGGACTCTTGGGCATCGATCACCAAAATCACCACCTGCGCATCTTTGATGGCTTGTAGGGTTTTGACCACCGAGAACTTTTCAACTTTTTCATCAATACGGCCACGCCGCCGCACGCCTGCGGTGTCAATCAACACATAATGCTTGCCTGCGCGTTCAAACGGAATATAAATGCTGTCGCGCGTCGTGCCGGGCATGTCATACACCACCACGCGCTCCTCACCCAACATGCGATTGACCAAGGTCGATTTGCCAACGTTTGGCCGCCCGATGACGGCAATGCGCATCCCATCGGGCATCGCGTCAGGTTCTGCTTGCTCGGGCAAGTCGGCGGTTAAGGTTTCAAGTAAATTGGTCACACCGCGGCCGTGGCTGGCAGCAAGCGGCTGCGGCTCACCAAAACCCAGCGCAAAAAATTCACCAATGGCTGCTTCATGCACGCCATCGATTTTGTTGGCCACCAATACCACAGGCTTGCCCAAGGTGTGTAGCTGCTTGGCAATGTTGCTATCAGCGCTGGTGATACCTGCACGGCTATCAACCACAAACACGATGCGGTCGGCCTCTTCAATCGCGGTTTGTGACTGCGCTGTCATGTAGTCATCAATCGCGCCTGTACCGTCATCTTGCTCACCGATACCGCCCGTATCGACAACGATAAACGACTTGCCTTCAAAATTGACCTCACCGTACTGGCGGTCACGGGTCAAGCCTGCCAAGTCTGCCACCAACGCTTGGCGGCTGCGTGTTAGTTGGTTAAATAGCGTCGATTTACCGACGTTTGGGCGCCCAATCAGCGCAATGACCGGTTTCATAGACGCACCTGCCACACACTAAAGCTACCATCGTTGTCTGTTGCCAGCAGGCGATTGCCATCACGTTGCAAATGGGTGACGGCATGCCGTGTTTGTTGGCGGTCAATCGGTTTGCCCGTGGCTTTGTCAAAGGCATGGATATAACCGTACACATCACCAACCAACACCGCGCGCGGCGTGGCAACGGCGTTGCTAAGCCCGCGATAGCTCAAGGTGTCACTTTGCCAGCGCAAGTCCCCCGTGACTTTATCAAGGCACAGTAGTTTGCCGTCAAGCGTGGTGGCGTATAAGCTATCGCCATCAAGCGCGACGGATTTTAAACTGGCGATGTCTTGGCTAAATAGCAGTTGTCCCGTCGCCAAATCCACCGCCAACAACTGCCCACTGTAGCTGACGACATATAATGTCGTGCCCTCAAACACAGGCGTGGCGTCGATATCGGCAAGGCGGTCAATGTCACTGGCACCGCGAACTTGGCTGATGCGTCGTGACCACAGCGGTGTGCCATTGGCAAGGGTAATGCCGTGTACGCGCCCATCCGCGGTTGCAACCAATGCGGTCGTCGCATCCAAGGCGATGGGGCTGGCAGCACCGCGCAGGCTCAAGTTTGGGTTTTGGGTGGCAAATTGCCATACCACTTGCCCCGTTTGGCGGTCAAGTCCCGTCACCACACCGCTATTGCTCAAAGCCACAACGCGCGCACCGCTCACCAGCACAGGCGACATGACGGGGCTGGCAAGCCGTGTTTGCCAACGCGTTTTGCCCGTGGTGCGCTCAAGCGCGATGACATTGCCCTCACGGTCACTGACCAGCACATTGCCATCGGTATTATCTAGGCCAACCCCGCCTGTGATGGTGTGGGGTAGGCTAATCTGCCACTGGGTTTGCCCCTGTGGGCTTATGGCCGTCACAATGCCGTTACTTGCTGCACTGACAAAGCCGCCGCTGTCGCTTACGACTTGTAAGCCTGCACCTGTTTGCGTCGCGCCGTATTTTTTGGACGGTTTGACCGCACTGGTTTTGCCACCGCCCAGACCTAAGCGGCGTTTGCCTGCAGGTGCGGCGTGATAAAAAGCAGGCGCAAGCACAGGCTGCGGATTGCCAATTTGCACCAATGGGGCTGGCGGATTGACGGGCGCGGTTTTTTTAAAGGTGCTACAGCCGCTCAAACCGCCTACACCAAGCAACGCCGATAGCAGTACACCCCCTGCAAGCTTAGCCAGCACGGGTGATGTGGCTTGCACGCGCGCATCTGCCAATCGGCAAGGTGGGTGAGAATTTACAAATCGTTGGGTCATACAACGCCCTCAAAAACATTAAATAAATAGCAACGCCTAAGGCTGCGCGACCGACGCAGTGACGGCATTGGCACTGCCAACATGGGCAGGCGCGACCTCAGTGGTTGCGGCAGGCTCGGGTTGGACAATCACACCGCCTGTTAAATCAGGCTGGCTGGGACTTAAGCCCAAGCTTTCCATTTTAACACGCAATAGCGCGCGGTCTTGCGGTACGGCGTTGTCTTTGTTGCGTGTTGCAAGCGCTTGCCATGCTTGTTGATACTGCTTGCTTGCCTGCGCCTTATCACCGCGTTGTAGCGCGATATCGCCAAGTAGCTCGTTTTTGCTGATATCAAACGCTGTCGGCATGGGTGTTTGCAGCGCTTGAGCCGCGGCATCGGTTTGGTTGTCCGCCAGCAGGGCTTCGGCATAGCGCAAGGTGGCAATGGCTTGTAGCCCGTCATCGTTTAGGTTAAGCTCACGCGCCTTTGCCAAGGTTGCTGCCGCGCCTTTAAAGTCATTGCTATCGGCTTGCAGCGCGGCTTTTTGAATCAACGCTTGCCAAGTATAAACCGAATTGCCGTGCTGACTGATAAAGCTGTCCAAATCTTGCGCCAGTGTTTGCTTGGCGGCTGCCAGTTGCTGACGGGTTGCCGCATCGTCTTGCGCATTTTGTAGATTATCGAGTTGGGTTTGGTCCAGTTCAATTTTGGCAAAGTCATTCATCGCGCGGCTATCGATACGTCCGCCATGCTGCTGCCAATAGTTCCAACCAAAATAACCTGCCAACGCCAGCAAGATGGCAAGCACGATATAGCCGCCGTATTGTTTAAGCGCTTGTAAGGCTTGTTTGTCGTCTTGCTCGGGCAGATTGTGGTTGGGTGTTTTGACCAACGGGGAAGCGTTTTTTGCCATACATTTGCCCTTATGCTGGTTGGTCGAAATCGGCATCAAAGTGCCAATGGTGCGCGTCAATTTGGCGTTGCTCACCTGTTGGCATGTGTTTGACGCCAACCTTGCCGCTGTCGATTTCATCTTGTGCCAAAATCATGGTAAACGCCGCACCCGATTTATCCGCTTTTTTCATCTGTGCTTTTAGACTGGTCGCGCTTGCCATTTTAACGCGTAAGTCAGGGCGCGCTTGGCGCAGGTTATGGGCGTAGGCCATGCCTTGGGCAAATAACTCAGGCTGAGCGACAACAAACACATCGCAATCGGCTGGCGTGGCTTGTGGATTGACTTCTGCTAACAGCAGCAACAACCGCTCAAGCCCCAGCGCAAAGCCGACCGCAGGCTCAGATTGCTCAGGCTTGCCTTTTAAAATTCCCACCAAGCCATCATAGCGTCCGCCGCCGCACACCGTCGCTTGGCTGCCCAATTTGTCGGTGACCCATTCAAACACGGTTTTGTTGTAATAATCCAATCCGCGTACCAGCTTGTCATTGATTTCAAATGGGATATTTAGCGCGGTCAGGTAGTGTTTGACTTGCTCAAAATGTGCCCGTGATGCCTCGCCCAAAAAATCGGCGAGGCGTGGGGCGTTTTGTAAAACCGCTTGTGTGCTGTCGATTTTGCTATCCAAGACACGCAGCGGATTGGTGGTGACACGACGCTGGCTGTCTTCATCAAGCTTATCAAAGTGCTGGTTTAAATACTCAACCAGCGCGGCTTTGTAGGCGTGGCGTTCATTGGCTTCACCCAAGGAGTTAAGCTGCAAGGTCAAATGCTCGCTAATGCCTAACTTTTGCCACATGGTGGCGGTCATGGCGATGAGTTCGGCATCGGCATCGGGCAATTCACTGCCAAAACTTTCGACCCCCAGTTGATGAAATTGGCGGTAGCGGCCTTTTTGTGGGCGTTCGTAGCGGAACATCGCGCCCATATACCAAAGTTTTGGCGTATCGCCTCGGGTGAGATTATGCTCAATGATGGCGCGTACCGCACCTGCCGTGCCCTCAGGGCGCAAGGCAAAGCTGGCAGATTCGCTGTTTTCATCGGCTTTATCACCAAGGTAGGTAACCGAAAACATCTCTTTTGCCACAATATCTGTGTCAGTGCCCACCCCACGGGCGAACAGTTGGGTTTCCTCAACCAGCGGTAGGCGGATTTGGCTGTAGCCGTAGCTGTCTAGCACGCGTGTCAAAACGGACTCGACGTGCCGCCATTCCGCCGATGAACGGGTGTCTTTGGTCGCTAGGGGCAAAATATCTTTAAAGCCACGAATCGCGGTGATTTTGTTGCTCATTGTTTACTCAAATTGTTAGAATTTGGCGATATAGCTTTCACCAAACATAAAGGGTCTTAGATAATTGGCTAATCAGTTGGACTAATCAGCTTTGCACGCGCAAAATTTCATTTGCGCGCTGTGCCTGCCGTTCGGCAACTTTTGCCCGTACCATTGCCTCAATTTCATCGGCTAATTGGGTGGTGTCAATCAAATGCGATTTTTCACCATTTTTGTACACCAAACTGTTAGGCGACGCGCCGACCACGCCGATGTCAGCCTCTTTGGCCTCGCCTGGCCCATTGACCTTGCAGCCAATCACCGACACATCCAGCGGTTCGCGGATATCCTCTAGGCGGCTTTCTAAATCCGTCATCACCGCGATGACGTTAAATTCCTGCCGTGAGCAGCTAGGACAGGCGATAAAATTCACCCCATTGCTGCGGATATTCAATGATTTTAGGATGTCAAAACCAATTTTGATTTCTTCTTCAGGCTCTGCCGCCAGTGAGATGCGCATGGTATCGCCAATGCCATCAAGCAGCAAGCCGCCTAACGCAATCGCAGATTTGACCGTGCCCGTGCGATACACGCCTGCTTCGGTCACGCCCAGATGCAGTGGGTTGTCAATTTGTGCCGATAGCAGGCGGTAAGCGTCAAGGGTCAAAAACACGTTGCTGGCTTTGACCGAAACTTTATATTGGTCAAAGTTATTGCGCTCTAAAATGTCGATATGGCGCAAGGCAGACTCAAGCAGCGCCTCACCTGTGGGCTCACCGTATTTTTTTTGCAAGTCTTTTTCTAGTGAACCTGCATTGACACCAATACGCATACTGATGCCATGATGCCGCGCTGCGGCGATGACCTCGCGCACCTTTTGCTCGCTGCCGATATTGCCGGGGTTGATGCGTAAGCAATCCGCGCCTGCCTCAGCGGCCGCCAGGGCGATTTTGTAGTCAAAATGAATATCCGCCACCAGTGGCACGCTGACTTGTTTTTTTATCTCGGCAAATGCTGCCACGCTGTCCATCGTTGGGGTTGAGACGCGCATAAAATCCGCACCTGCCGCCACACAGCGTTCAATCTGTGCCACGGTTGCCGCCACGTCACAGGTGTCGGTGTTGGTCATGCTTTGTACGCTAATTGGCGCGTCGCCACCCACGGCAACGTTACCAACATAGATTTTTTTGGTCGGGCGGCGTTGAATGGGATTGTGGTTTGACATAGTTGTCCTTGATTTTTTAAATAGGGTTTAAAAAACTACGGTGCAAGGCTAAAGTTGGCTTGCCCGTTTTGCGCATATTGGCTTAATTTGATGGGTTGTTTGTTTAAATCAAGTCCTACGCTATCAACATTGTCAATTTGTACGTTAAAGGGCGGCTGTCCGCTCAGCGAATAAGTGCCTGCGGTTTGCTGTCCTTGCATGATGGCGTTACCTGCCGCGTCGGTGATAGTGACGGTGGTTGGTTTTTTGATAAGCACATCCAGTGTGGCCGCACCGACGGCCGCTGCGGTAGCACCGCCAATCGCGCTGCCTGCGTTGTTAAGCCCCGTTGTGTCGCCAATCGCTGAGCCGCTGTTGTTGAGTGCGCTGCCTGTGGTGTCAATCGCCGCGCCGCTGGCTTGTTCTTGCGGGGTTAGTGTGGTATCAACAGGCTGCGGCTCGGTGTCTTTGTGCGCGTGGGTGACGGTACGAAATATAAAAAACGCCAACGCCAATGCCACCAACACACCGACCAAAATCAACGGGTTAAATTTTAAGCTGGGGCGGGCATCGCGCTGCAATGTACCCATTGGCTGAACGGGCGCGCGCACGATACTGGCACTTTCTTTGAGCTGGGTGGGATACTCACGGTCAAAGCTTTCTGTAATCGCGGCTTTATCCAAGCCCAAAAACCGCCCATAGCTTTGGGCAAAGCCGCGCGCAAACGTTGGTTGGGGTAGGGCGGCAAAGTCACCGGCCTCTAGTGCCACCAAATGGCGTTTTAAAATGTGCGTTTGTTGAGAGGCCTCCTCAAGACTGATGCCCTTGGCTTCACGCGCTTGGCGCAGCCGCTGCCCCAGTGCCATGCCATTGGAGTTAGAATTTGGGGAAAGGGTGCGGGCGGTGTCTTGCGTGTCCATCGAATATCCGTATTACTGATTGGTTGAGGGTTAAAAATAAATGGCTAAAAATTATCGCCAAGCAGCGGTTGGGTTGGTAAGCCAGCCTTTGACCTGACGCGCTTCATCGCTAAGCGGATAGCGGTCAAATAGCTGACGGGTGTACTGCTGCGCTTGCGTGTTGTTGCCTGCCAAATGCGCCAACTGAACACCTTGACGCAAGGTGCGTGGATCAAGGTTATCTGCCATCAAGCGCAACAAGTCGTTGTGCAGCTCACGCGCCTCGGCAGGGCGATTTTGCTGCAAAAAAATATCCACCAATTCGGTGCGCGCAATCACGCTGGTGCGGTCAGCGTCTAAGGCTTTGAGTAGTGCTGTCGTGGCAAGCGGCACGTTATTGACTTTAAGTGCTGTGCGCCCTAAATTCTCAAGCGCCCCTGCGCGCCCCTCATAGCCCAATGCCGCGCCTGCAATTTCAAATTGTTTGATGGCCTCGGCGTTGCGTCCGATTTGCGCCAAATACACGCCGTAGTTGTTGTGCGCTTGCATGTAGTCGGGATCAAGCGTCAAGGCTTTTAAAAAATAGCTTTCAGCTTTTTTGAGGTTGATTGGGCTGCCTTCTTGTTGTAGCAACACGCCCATCATGTCGTTGGCGGCTGCCGAACGTGGGTCGGCTTTGAGCGCGTCCTCAAGCTGGCGTTTGGCGCTGTCAAGCTGATGGCTGCGGATAAATTCTGCCGCAATCGCTGTGCGCACTTTGGCGATTTCTTTGGGGTCTTGGCGGCGTTGGGTTGGGTCACTGCTGGTGACGGTTTGTGCGGTTGGGGTTGTGGCTGGTGTGCTACTGGCACAGCCTGTCGCCATCAGCGTCAGTCCTGTCAGCACAGCGGCCAGTAGCCCTTGTGCTATCATTTGTGAACTGTCGTATCCGCGTGCTTTGTGTGTATAAAAATTCATGCCGCGATACACCCTCGCCAAATCTACCCAATTATCAAAACGTTTGTGCTATAGCCCGCTACTATAGCAAAACGTCATGCCAACAACAACCGCTTTACGGGGCTTGTTTGCCGCCATTGGGCGACTTTTTAGCCGATTGCTGGTTATTTGGGTTTAGGTGCGCTTGCTAACGCGCCTAAGCGGTCACGCTGCTTGCCACACGCTCTTGCCAGCGCTGGGCGCGACGGGTTTTGTCAGCCACTTGCCCGACCAACTGCCCACATGCCGCGTCGATATCATCACCTCGGGTTTGGCGCACCGTACAGACAAAGCCTGCTTGGTTTAAAATCTGGCTAAAGGCATGAATGCGGTTGTTACTTGAGCGCGCGTAGGGCGCGTGGGCAAATGGATTAAACGGTATCAAATTGATTTTACACGGTAAATCTTGCAGCAGCGCAACCAACTCATGCGCGTGTGTATCAGAGTCATTGACATCTTTGAGCATGACGTATTCAATGGTGACGTGTTTTTTGTGGCGTGGATTTTCATCATACACATAGGCTTTTGCCGCTGCCATCAAATCCGCCAATGGGTATTTTTTGTTGATGGGCACCAGCTCGTTGCGCAGCTCATCGTTTGGCGCGTGCAAGCTAATCGCCAACGCCACGTCGATATCTTTTGCCAAATCATACATTTTTGGCACAATGCCTGAGGTTGATAGCGTCACGCGGCGTTTGGATAGCCCAAAACCAAAGTCGCTGAGCATCAGCTGCATACTGGTGACCACAGGTTCATAATTGAGCAGTGGCTCACCCATACCCATCATGACCACATTGGTGACCATGTTTTGGCGTTCGTTCACGGGCACGTCGTGCATATAGGACTGGTTAGCCACCCACAACTGCCCGATGATTTCACTGGCAGATAAGTCACGCTCAAATCCCTGTTTACCCGTACTACAAAACGCACAATCCAGCGCACAGCCAACTTGCGATGAAATACACAAGGTTTTGCGCCCAAATTGCTTGTTGTCATCGGCTGGGATGAGTACCGTTTCGACCAATGAGCCGCCTGCCACTTCAAACACCCATTTGCGTGTGCCATCTTCGCTAAATTTTTTAAACTTCACCGCTGGCGGTGTAATTGTCGCCACTTGTGCCAATTTATCCTGCAATTTTTTGGACAAATTGGTCATCTGATAAAAATCATCCACGCCAAATTGATACATCCATTTCATCACCTGATTGGCGCGAAACGGCTTTTCACCCAAGCCGACAAAAAACGCTGCCAACGCCGATTGGCTCATGCCAAGCAGGTTGGTTTTGTCATCTGACGCAGGCAAGATAGATTCGGTTTGTAATACAGGAATTTTAGCAGTCATGGGGCAATGATGGTGTCAGCAAAGAAAAATTAAACCGATAATTATACGTGATTTTGTTAAATAAGTCATGAATTTACGGCAAAATCTGTGCGGATAATCGCGACCAAATTTGATGGCTAAATTTTTGGTGGTTAAATGGGGTCAGCGTAAGATTTAAGCCTAAGCTTTAAGCCATTGGCGCGGCGAGCTACAACCCAACAGGTGGGGAAACCAAGTTACAACAAGAAATCAGCCGTACGGGTATCACGTCGGGCGATGTTGATACCGACAGCCATACCTTGCGTTTTGCAGCCATGCTTTATGCACAGGCAGAAACCGAGGTGTGGGAAATGGGCTTGTTTGATGAACAAAACCGCTTGTTTGCGATTGCCAGCAAGCAGGGTGGCTATGCCAAGGCCTTGTCATCGTCCGATGTGACAATTACCGCTAAAAGCCGTGGTAAATTGGTGGATAAAATTCGCCCCAACAAAGCCTTGGTGGTGGCGAGAATCCCTGAAATCTTAATGCAAGGCGAGGTGGTTTTAATTGAGGATTTAACCAAAATTCGCAATGATGATTTTGTCAAATTCTATACGCTACAGCGACGACTACGTTTTGACTTACCTGCTCAAAGCCGACCGTTGGTATTGCTGGCAACCCTAAAAGTCGCTGAACTTGGCAGCACGACAAACAGGCGTACTACCTAACCGCCGCCAAAGAAAAAACCCGCTTTGGTGTTGAACCGTACTCCGAGAGCACCTCCCATGGCGATGGGCATCATCATGGGCAGCAAAGAGCCGATACAACAAGTGGGTTTCGCAGTCATATTACTGCACAGCACGACCAAGTTGTCAAGACAGCAAAAAAAACCAACGGGCTTGACAGTTTCCACACTTCACAAATCGCTTCACGCAAACACTTGCGCTACTCGAAGGCTAATAGTCAATCACGTTGGCTTGATGATATTCAACCACAGTTTGACCGCGTTGGCAATGGCGCATGGGTACAAAAAATTGTGTTGCTTGATACCTTGGAGGTACGCTAGATGAGCCTACGCACAGAAACCCACCGCGTTGCCGATGGCAGACGGCTTGCCAGTCGCGCCATTGTGCTACAAAGTTTGCAATCTATCCCAGCGTTTGCCTTTCGCAAGGTGATTTTGCCCGTACCTGACAGCCCATTTGCCAACCGTGGTGATGAAACATGGGGCGGTCTTGGTGTGGCATCGGGGGTAATGATGGATGAACATGCTTTTGACTATGAGCCATTGGGTCATGCCATGCTGACGTGTGAGCAGTTTATTGGTGGGGCGGTGTATGACAACAACCTAATCATCCAGCCCGAGGACATCACGATGGCAGGGCAGGTTGAGCCGTACGACATCAACCAGCACGGGCGCGAACGGTTGGTGAATATGCCCGATTGGATACCCAAGGTTGGTGATTTGTTTTGTTTGCTGCTGGCAGAGGACAATTTTATTTATATGGAGTGCGTGGGGCGCACAGGTAGCAGTATGATGGCGGATTTTGGGGTCAAGTATGTGTTCAACCAAAAGTTTGACTTAAACTTTTTGCCTGCGTTTGATGAAAGCAAAATTGATGATGTAAGTCCGCTGGATTAGTGGTTGGTTGAGGAAACCCACTTTAACTATAGGTATATCCCTACAGTTGTACAAAACGATTGCATACAAAAGCCCACCTTAATCGGTGGGCTTTTGTTGGCGATTTGGTGGGCTTGGTGGTTTAATTGGGTGTCAATGGGTGCGCCCTACATTCGGGGCTTTCTCAAATTGCATGGCTAAGTCCTCAAAAACTCTTTGCCAACTTCCTACAGCTTACAAAGGGCGTGAAAACTAATTGATAATTCCCAAGCGCCCAATTTGGGTACACGGATTTTCAGCTTGCGCGGTTGTCACCTTGTCGCTATGTTTAGTAGAACCAAAATCGCCAAACAATTCCGTATTTGGGTGTTGGATATATTAGACAAAGAATTTGGGCAGCCAACCATCAAGCGCATCACCATCACCGTTGAGCAACAAAAACAAATCCGATTTGCGATTGCCAAACGCTGCAAAACCAACAGCGTTCACTATCAGACCTTCTACACCGCGTTGTATGCCGAGTTTGATATTCCACGCTACACCGAACTGTTAGCCGCAGACTTTGATGCAGCAATCGCTTTTATCAATAGCTATGGCGTATCACCAAGCGACACCGAACGATATGCCAATTCGCCAGCCAACAATGACGCGGAGTACAACTTCATGTGGCGGCATATTGGCTTGTATCAAGCCGAAACCATGTATCAATCACTACAAAACGTCAAACACGCATTGCGTGAGGCAGAGCAGCAACTACATATCGCCATTGCAACCAATGCGCTGATGTACGACGCGCTCAACGAACAACGCCAACCGCGCATTGCTGATGAGCGCATGGAAATTTTGATACAAGAGGGCTTGGCATTCATCAATCGCCAAATGACAAATAAACTAGCTTAACGCTTGCTTGCAACAAAAACAAAACCCTAGCCAATCGCTGGGGTTTTTGTTTTTAAAGGGTTGGAACACCTGCCAAAGTCCGCCAGCCAACTTTGCTACCGTAAGCCTATTTTACCATGGGTGTTACGATGCAAACCGTACAAGACATGTTGGCAAAATTGCCGCATTTGAACAATCGCGATTATTTTTTGGCATTGGATGAATTAAAACGGCTATTGCTGGCGCAAGGACAAGTGGTTGAGCCGATACAACGTCAAGCGTCAGTGCTACAAGGCGCACCCGTGGCGGTGCTTGATGAGAACAAGTTAAACATGCCTAGTTCGGGCGGTTTTGCTGCCATTGAGCAATGGGCAACCCATTTGTTTTTACGGCAGGGCGGCAAAGCTATTAACCCTATCTTAGGTGAGATTACCCTCAATCACCGTTCTGTTAAAGATAGTCTAGCCCATGGCAAATTTAACCCTTACAAAAATATTGCCTTTGCTGGGGTAAAAGATGTGTTAGAAAAAGGGGTGTTGGTGGGTTTTGATAATGTACAACCTGCACAAGATAGCTTTTTTGTTGCTGCGCCGATACTGATTAACGGTAAAGAAAATGTTGTCACGGTGACGGTGCATCGAGATGTCAATACACAAAGCATGTATTTGCATGGCGTGATGGTGAAAGAAAATCTGCTAAAGCCCCGAGTATCCGAGACCCAAGAGGCTAGCTCTCGCAAGCACATCGGCTCGCTGACTTCAGCAGATATTCATAATATACTTCATGCCGCTTTAACATTCAAGCAGGATTGATGGGCAAAGTCCTAAACAGTGAGGGTTTTTGTTTTTAAAAGACTGGAACACCCCCACAACCTGCCTTGATGTTCTGTTTAATAATAAGCCATCTATATTGTATCGCAAGGATTTATCATGCAGCACTATCAAACACAACAACGCGCCAACACTTACACCACCTTGCCCGACGGCACGCGTCGCTACAACCGCTATGAAATCGGGGTGATTGATGGGCGTTATCGCGCCATGCCTGTGCTTATTGCTGATAAAGCAGGCTTTGATGGCTTAGGCTTTGATGCCAGCGTGGGCAGCGGTGATGACCACTACACGGTATTAAACTTGTTTGATGGCAGCCATAAGTACATTGACAGCGTGGCGGTGGTGGGAGCGGACGATGACGACCATGCCGCACACCTTGCTTTAAGCCAATTTGACTATTTAGGCGCAGACTATGCCACCGTGGTTGTCAATGACAGTGCGCAGTTTGATGATATGAGCCTAGATGCACTGGGGCAGCGCGGCTGGAGTTCACAAGCCATTGCGCAGTTGATGAACCACCCAAGCCAAAATACGGGCTACTATCTGCCCATCATCAACAGCAAGATGTTACGCACTGAGCAAAACCGCGTGACCGCTGATAACGTCATGTGGGACGGTGCAAACCTTGTCTCACACGGCAGCGACTATAGCCGCTTATTACTCGACCTACAAAAACACGACGCGTTTGGCGGCTTGACTGCCAAGTTTGATATGCGCGATTTGCTAGCGGATTTGGGTGCGACCGAATTGGGTTTTGATGCCTTAATGGAAACCTACAGCCGCCTAGACGCGATGGGCAACCGTCTGTTCACCGCCTTGGGCCGTCATGCGGTTGGTGATTTGACGGTAACGAATGTTACCACCACCAAGCCGTTTAAGCGACAAGGTGTGGCAAACGTTGCCATGCAGTTTGATTTGTCCGATGGTCAGACGTTTAGCATTATCTTTCATAACCCCGATGCCGACCCGAAAAAACTGGCGGCAGGTGACACGATGGTTAGCTGGAAGTGGCTACTCAACAAAAAGGACGTGACCGCAGCGGTATCGCCCAAACAAAGTGACAAAGTCAGATATGATGTGATAGCCAGCCGCATTATGAAGGTTGCCGCCAAAAACAGCAAACGTTTTGTTGCAGCGCAAATGAAAAAGGCGCAAAACCAAGAGAAAATCGCCGAGGCACAAAAGGCGGTGGATGACAAGCAAGTGTACCTTGAACAGCTGGACAAAGATATTGCCGAGTTAAAGCAGCAAATTGATGATTTTAGATTGAGTGATGAGGCAGTGGCGGTGAGTACTAATAAAGCCAAAGCTAGCAGTCGTCAAAAGATCACTGTCCAGCCTCTTTCTGTTATAGAAGTCAGTGCCACCGATGATTTAATTGACAAGGCTATGGAGGTTGCCGCTAAGGATATTGACAAAATTGTTCAAGATATTCGCACAGCCAATAAAAAAATTCAAAACGCCGAATCGATGGCAGAAAAAACAGATATTATGGAACAAAAAAATAGACTCGACCAAAAACTTAAAAATGCAAGATTAAAGCTTTTTGATATCGAGGATGCGATAACCGCGTTTTACAGAAACGGCACGTCACTTGATGATGTAGATTTGCTTGAATTATTCCCGAAAGTTGCGGCATTGATTGGCGTTGGACAGTCTATAAATGAGGCAGCCGCGGTGGGTGGCGCACCAGCTGATTCGGTGTCGGATGCTAAAGCTATCAATCAAGCGGATGACTTTCAACAACCGCCGATAGAAATAACAGGCAAGGAACTGGGTGAATTTGATACAGATACCGAAGCTGGCATGCAAGCCTTGCGCAAGGTGGTGTTTCAAAAAATCCAAAACTTAGCCAAGGCAAACAGCTCTGTGTATTGTCGCAACTTAAAGCAGAGGGTTTATTTTTCTGTGACGGGCGCGAAAAAATACCAGCGTTTTAGCGGTGATGCACGCAAGCTTCAAGCAGCGGCTAAAATTTCCGCGATTATTGCCGATGGCAAGCGTTTTAAATCATCTGAAAACAGCTATTTGACGCAGTTAGGCACAAACCAAGAGCAAAGTATGATTTACCATTATTTGGCAACGCCTTTGCTAATTGATGGTAAGCCATGTTTTGCGCGTGTTGTGATTCGTGAAGACCATAACAATACGTTTTACTGGGATTTGCGAATCAAAAATGACTTCAAAAACTTATTTGACAGCATGAAAAAAGCCATTGACTTACCGCATACTATGGTCGGGGACAATGGCTTCGATAAAGATGATAACCAAAACAGCAGCTTAAATCAACCCTTATTTGACAAAGCAAATACAAACGACAGCCAGCAGGTAGGCGAATGGGTGCTAAACCTATTCATCTTTGACGAAAACGGCAATGAAATTGGTGATGAACCAAGCGATTCTACAGCCGCTGCCAGCACAGCGGCAACTGGTGGTGCTACCAGTGCCCAAGCTAACACAGCGACCGATGGCGATGCTATCGAGGATCTAACGGCCGATAAAATCGGCGGCAATCAGGCAAAAGGGCATGAAGTAACCCATTTGGAAAATCAAGCCGCCCAGCCCCACCCAGCCTACACCGATGACGATATTGACTATCTAAACCGTATTATCGCTGGTGATATTGATCCACTAGACGCTGATATGGACAAAATCATTGAAATTGGTGAGAAAAACGAAACTGACCCATTGTTTGAGCAAGCCTTACAAATCATCAGTGATGCCGAAGACAAAGCGACAGCAGGGGTGTAATTATGCTAACAGGACTACAAAAAGCAAAGGCATTAAAACAGCTCAAACAGTTACGGCTAGACAAGGTGGGTCAAACAGGACTTGCTTTAGCTAAAAGTCTAAAACGCATGAAACAACTGCGTCTTACTTTAGGCATGAACGACGCGCCTACCTACTCAACCGACAATCCATTTGCGCAATATGCCAACGATGACCCCGAGGTTAAACAAAATGCCGATGATTGGGAAAATCGTAAGCCACTGACCCAAGAACGCCTAGCCGCTATGAATGCCATGGCGCAAAGTATGGGCTATGCTACCTACATTGAAGCCCGACACGCAAGCTTAGGCACGTTTCAAGCGGAAAAAGGAAATGGCAATCGCCGCGCCGAAATTGGCGGCAAATTCATCAATAACGATGGCAATTCAGCTAAAGATGCCTCCACAGATTTTGAGCTGGCACTGTATGAAAACGGAGAAATTGAGGACTATTTGTACACCAATGACCTAAATCAGGCGTTGGAACGCGGTAATGATTGGCTGGCTGATGGTGGGGCAGAGCGGATAACCGAGCTTAGCCAAATCCTAGCGGATTTACAGGCAGGCGCGCCGCCCATGGGCTTAGATTTTGCCCGTATTGCAGCCTTAGCTGATGATGACACCGACACCGCCAGCCAAATCCGCGCTTATCTTGACGAAAATTGGCTAAGCGAGATAGCGTGATGGCGAATGTAACTATAATCAAAAAAGCACCGCGCACCACGCAAAGCGGTTCACTGGGTGCAACCCATCTACAAGCCAACGGGTTGAATCCCCATCTGCTGGCAAGCATTAGCCTTGCGCCCAGTAAAAACGACGCGACAGGCGAGCTTACAGCAGCAGCAGACGCAACCACAGTCATCGCTGTCTTGGAGGATGGCGAGTTTGCGCTTGAGAACCAGTATTCCACGCCCTTTGAATCATCCAATCCCGAGGGGCGTATGCCAAACTTAATGGGCATGTTGCAATCGGGCTTGACGGTGCAAACCTTGACCGATGTTTTGGGAGCAGCACCCGTTAAACCACCTGAGACACAAGCAGGCGGCAGTGGCGAGCAGGCAAGCGGATTTTGGGACACTACTGCCCAAAACAACACCTTACTTGGCACACTGGAGGGGCTAAAGGGGCGTTCAACATTCACCAAAATCAATAGCTACCAAATCTACACATCGTCCAATAGCGTGCGCATCACAGGTACACTGGTATTTGCCGCATGGGAGAACGCCAAAACCGAGGTTGAGGCAGCCGTTAAAAAATTACAAGAATGGACAGCTCCCGAACTGCTGGCGGACAAGTCGGCATTGGTTAGCGGCTTAACCAGTGACGCGACAGGCTTGCAAGGCTTTTTCCCGTCACTTGTGCCGCCTGCGGTGACGCTTAAATATGGCGGCAAGACGTACAGCCCATTGGTGATTGAAAGCCTATCTGCGCCCATTACCGCGCCAATGACGAGCGACGGCTCACGCATTAGCATCAAGTGCCAAATCACGCTTGTTTCACGCACCGCATGGGATAAAGCCGACATACAAGCGTTGTATGGCGGTTAATGGCACAGCCCTACCGCACTTGGCGCATTTTGGCGTAAACTGCTAACAAATTTTTTTTGAGGATATGTTATGAAGCTGACCGATATTACCGAAAAAACCCCGTTGATTAAAGATTTTGGCGCGCGGCTTGCCAAATCAACCAAGCAAAAAGTTGTTGCGACCGTATTTAACAAGGTTAAGCGCGTGGCAGGCGTATCTGCCATGCCTGTGGATTTTAACCTTGAAAACGGGCAGGTTGTAACCGCGTATGTGCGCGTATATGCCAACACAGATATCGCCTTGACCAAACAAGCCAAAATCAGCAACACCGCGCCGCTTAATGCTCAAGAAAACAAAAGCAACTTAAAAGACAGCAAGCGCGATTTTGATATTTACCGTATTGATATAAACGGCAAGCAGCTACCAATCACGGGCGATTTTGACAACACCTACAAGCCGTCGTTTAACAAATCCGTTGATGAGGTTGCCGCGGCGGTCAGTCAAGGACAAGCCGCGTTTGACAAAAAGCAAGCCACCATCAAGGTCAAACAGGTCAATACCACGCGCAACGCCAGTTTAAGCATTGCCAAGAAAATCGAGGTGCTACAGACGCAAGCGGTCGAACTTGACCAGCAGATTGTACAAAAAGAGCAGGAGAAACAGACGTTACAAACCCAGCTTGAGACGTTAAAATCACAACGCATTGCTTGACGGAACAGCCCCACAGCCCCATCTTGTCGTTATGCTAAGTTAAGCCCATTAACCAACCGTTGATGGGCTTTTTTTATGCAGACTGTACAAGATATTTTGGCAAAATTGCCAGCACTGAATAACCGCGATTATTTTTTGGCATTGGATGAATTGCAGCGGCTGTTGCTGGCACAGCAAACTGATGTGCTGACTGATGATGATATTGAGCAGTTAAGCAAAATTGATATTGATGACACGCAGGATATGGGGCAAGGCGCGCGAAAACGCACTGCTAAAGATTGGATAAGAGACAATTTATTGGGGAAAACCGTTAAAACCATTGATGGCAAAGTTGTGCATTTTAATAGCAAGGATACTATAGGTCATATCACCTACAATGTGAAAAGAAATGATATTTTGGTTAAATGCTTGCCTTATATCCCACAGATTTTCGCCAAAGGCGAATTTATGGGCCGTGAATTATCAGACCATGATAGAGCCGATAAGTCAATAATCGCATTTCATCCATATAGAAAATGGGTTGAATTAAAAAATGGATATAAGGTATTTGCAGAAGTACAGGCTTGTGAGCGTGAAAATGAAAGTGATTTGTTTTATGCTGGCTATAATCTCAAGGCATTAAAAAAGGTTGCTTCACCCTCACACTTTGATAGTGTTATGGATAACACAAAATGGTTATCGCTCGGATTCATGGCAACCTTTAATGGAAATAATAGCCCACAATTCGACAAATTGCAAGACGATATCACCACAAACGATGTTTTGCCATTACTTATTTTGATGGTAAAAGATGAAGCAGGCAAGGTTGTGTATGACCTTGAAAAAGGCATTGATGATTTAGCTGAGGGATGGGAACTTCAAGCAACCCAAAATCCTATTTTTAACCGTCAAGGCGTTAAGCCTACCAACCGTAACGGCAATGTCGATGTGAGAGCGCGCCAAAAAGCTAATGACGAAGCAATAGCGTTGCTTAACAAAATCCAAAATGAAGACTTGACTCGCGATGACCTAACAACAGAGCAGCTTGAAACGCTTGCCAAATACACGGGCAATGGCGGCGGCATCGTCAATCATGAGGGCAAAACAGGCAGCAGGCAGGCGAATGGGTACTAAACCTATTCATCTTTGACGAAAACGGCAATGAAATTGGTAATGAACCAACCGATTCTACAGCCGTTGCCAGCACAGCGGCAACTGGTAGCAAATATTGATATTTTGTTTGAAAGAGCGATTATTAAGGTCACCCATGACGATAAAAAAATCGTATAAACGTAGAGCGCGTTCACCGCCTAGGTAGCATCATGCTTGATGAATCAACGGGTGCGTATGTCCCTGTAATGATTACGGTCATTGAGTACAAGCACTTGGCTAGGATTTCGGGATTGACCCCAATTTCAGATTCAAGTTTTTTATCCACGCGTTTGCTCATGCCAATGTGCTAAAGGTTTTGGATTTGGTAAAATTGGGCAGTCCTTGGCGTTTACGCGCACCGTTGCCCTGTAGCGAATCGACTTGTCATCTTTGGTTTTGCGCTTTATAACTGTGCCCATAATCCATTCTTATTTGCAACATCATGATGTAAATTTTGCAAATATCATGCAGCTTGACTTCCTCCCCTCCCTATCGTTCGGGGATTCCTTCTGCAAGACGGTTAGACCTGCCGCAAACCTAAGACAATGGCAACCGCCCGTACGACACACCGTACATCTTAGGTTCTTATTTTAAGCTAATCCTACCGTTAGGATTGTCTTAGACACGAATTAGCTTAAGTGTGTGTTTGGAAACGTCTTACCAGTTAAGTTACTGCGTACTCGCAATTTAGTCTTAACTTAACTGTGGAATGTAAGACATTGAATATGGTCAGATGAGTCTAGCAAAACTTATTGCATTTAACAATTGCCTTATATCCACCGCCTGAAGTCGCAGGTTTACGGCAACGAATGATAAATGCTAAAATATGCCAAAATAAGGCGGTAATTGTTGGTGATGATTGGGCTGATTTTAGCAGTTATTAAACGCCTATTTGAGGCAATGCTTTTTAAAACACCCTCGTTAAATCAAAAACTTATGGAAAAACACCCCATCCTAACGCCGCTTGTCATCGGCAACCAAACCATCGCCAATCGGCTGATTGTCGCACCGATGGCAGGTGTAACTGATAAGCCATTTCGCAGCCTGTGCCGCCGTTTTGGCGCAGGACATGCGGTGTCTGAGATGATGACCTCGGACGCAACGCTTTTTGCCCACCAAAAAACGCTGTTTCGTGCCAATTTTGATGGTGAGGTTGCACCGATAGCCGCGCAAATTGCAGGCGCTGAGCCTGCCAAGCTGGCAGCCGCGGCGCGCTACCAAGTCGCCAATGGCGCACAAATCATTGACATCAATATGGGCTGTCCTGCCAAAAAAGTGTGCAAAAAACTGGCAGGCTCGGCGTTGCTGCAAGATGAGGATTTGGTCAAGCGTCTGCTGGATGCGGTGGTGGCGGCGGTCGATGTGCCCGTAACGCTCAAAACACGGCTGGGCTTTGCCAATGGGCAAGAAAATATCTTGCGCATCAGCCGTTTGGCACAAGACGCAGGCGTTGCCGCGATTGCCATCCATGGGCGCACGCGCGAGGATAAGTACCAAGGGCAGGCACGGTATGAGCTGATTGCTGAGGTTAAAAATAGCCTAAGTATTCCTGTCATTGTCAATGGCGATATTGACAGCGCGACAAAAGCCGCGCAGGTTTTGGCACAAACGGGCGCAGATGCGGTGATGATTGGGCGTGCGGCGCAAGGTCAGCCGTGGATTTTTCGCGATATCGCGCATTTTTTGCAGACAGGCGAGCATCTGCCTGCGCCAAGTGTGGCAGAGTTGCGCGATATCGTGCTGGCACATTTGGATGAGCTGTATGCGTTTTATGGTGAGTATTCAGGCTGTCGGATTGCACGTAAGCATATCGCGTGGTATACCACAGGGCTTGCTGATTCCAATGCGTTTCGTCAAGCCATGTACGCTGAGGACAGCACGCGCGGACAGTTTGCGGTCGTCGATAGATTTTTGCAACGTGCGCAGCGTGAGGCTGCGGCCTGAGCTAGTCTAACTAAGTTGGCTATGCCTGCCATACGGGCTCGCTGTGTTAGCCAAACGCTACCAATTTATTACCATCGCTAAATTGTCAGTAAGGTTTGAGTGGCATACAATACACGGCAGTTAGTTGCATGTAATTGTATCAATCAAAAACCCACTGAGAGCACCGAATGACCCAACGCCCAAACTTGCCATCGCATGATGAACCTACCGCCAAATCAAGCCGTGGTCTACCGCCAGCACCTGCACCCAAACCTAAGTCGCTCAATGCGGCGGTGGTCGTGCCGTGGGCGCTGCTTGCGGCCTTGGCGTTAGGCGGCGGTTGGGCGTTGAGTCAAGGCACGTTGTCGTGGCACTCCACGGGCGCGGCAGCAGAGCGTCAGACAGCACCAACCGCCAGCGCAGGTGACTGGCAGCCACCAAAAGCCAGCCATGTGCCTGCCCAAGCAGTGCCGAGCACAGCCACCAACCCTGTCGCGTCGTATCATGACGCGGTCACCACCGCCGCGCAATCGGTTGTCAATATCTACACCACCCAAAAGGTCAGTAATCCCTATGCCAATGACCCCATCATGCGGCGGTTTTATGAATACCACGGTATGCCAAGCGAAGGTGAGGAAACCAACCTTGGCTCAGGGGTGATTATTTCAGAAGATGGCTATATCGTCACCAATGCCCATGTCATCGCGCAAGCTGACAACATCGTCGTGATGCTCAATGACGGGCGCAAGGCGGCCGCGCGGCTGATTGGTAGTGACCCTGAGAGCGATGTCGCGGTGGTCAAGGTCGATTTGACAGGGCTAAAACCGCTTGGCTTTCGTGAAACTCCGATTAACGTGGGCGATGTCGTGCTGGCAATTGGCAACCCGTTTGGTGTGGGGCAAACGGTGACGCAAGGCATCATCTCGGCAACAGGGCGTACGGGGCTTGGCATCAATACCTTTGAAAACTTTATCCAAACCGATGCGGCGATTAACCCAGGTAATTCAGGCGGCGCGTTGGTGGATGCCTATGGGCAGCTAATTGGCATCAACACGGCGATTTATTCGCGCTCGGGCGGCTCAATGGGCATCGGCTTTGCCATTCCAACCGATATCGTCAAAAACGTCATGAACAGCCTAATTAAAACAGGGCACGTCAGCCGCGGTTGGTTGGGTATTGAGCTACAAGGCCGCGCCAAAGACCCAACCAAGCTCAGCGATGACGCGACGGGCATTGAGGTGATGAACGTATTGCCCGAAGGCCCTGCCGCGCAAGCAGGGCTACAACGCGGCGATATCATTATCGCGCTTGATGGGCAACCACTGGCCGATGCCAACAGCCTGATTCAACTGGTCGCGCGTAAAACCCCCAATACCACAATTACCTTGACCGTACAACGCGGCGATGAGCAGCACCAAATCCCCGTGACCTTGGGCGAGCGTCAAGGGCAGGTCAGTCAAGCTGAGCCAGTATTACCGCCCCAAGACCCACAGCAGCTTAGCCCACGTGATTTGATGGAGTTATTCAACCGCTAGCCGCTGCCCAAAAAAAAGCGTTTGCCCAATGCGCAAACGCTTTTTGACAGCGAGGTTTTGTGTGATTAAGCGTTATTATCGCCTGCATGGGTTGGGTCTTGTTGCGCCAAGGTTTGCGCATACGCTTGGTCAAAATTGACAGGCGCAAGCAACAACTGTGGGAAGCTACCGCGATTGACGATGTCGCTCACCACTTCACGCGCATAAGGGAAGAGCACATTCGGGCAGTACGCGCCCAAAATCGCGCCAAGTTGGTCATCAGGGATATTTTGTAGCATAAAAATGCCAGCTTGATGCACTTCCGCGACAAACGCCGCTGAGCCGCCGTTATTGGCGGTGACATTGACCGTCAAAACCACTTGGTAATGAAAATCGTCAAGTTTTTCTGCACTGCTTGACAGGTTGATATCAAGCTCAGGCTGCCATTCACGCGTGAATACATCAGCACCAGGCACTTCAAGCGACATATCTTTAACATAAATGCGCTCAAGCGCCAACTGTGGTAGGTCGGTTTGGTCAGTCATGGGGTACTCCAAAATAAAACAATGGCTAAGGGTGGGAGAATTATGCGGTGATTGGAATTGGCAAGCGGTGGTGGTTAGCCTGCCAGCATGGCATCCAGTTTGCCTTCACGCTCCAACGCCGCCAACTGGTCAAAACCGCCCACAAAGGTATCACCGATAAAAATCTGCGGCACGGTGCGGTAATTGTTGGTTTTTTGCATCAATGCTTGGCGGTCAGCTGGTGACAAGCTTTGCATACCGATTTCTTCAAACGCTGCGCCTTTGTTTTGCAGGAGCATTTTGGCTTGTGCGCAATAGGGGCAAATGGGGGTGGTATAAACTTTGACGTGTGCCATGGGTTATCCTTATTGAATGATTATCAATTTAAATTAACTTATCAGCAATCAGTACCTAAACTATCATAGCGACAAATTACCAAAAGTCAATGCGTTTTATCTGTCTATCGTTTGATTTGTCGGCTAGGGTGATTTGACCAGCGGTAAGCCCGACGCTTGCCAATTGTTGATACCGCCGTCAAGGCGATAGACGTTGTCTTTACCGAGCAGCGCCACCGCCGCGCCCGATGTCATACCAATTTGACACACCACCACGATGGGCTCTTGGGTGGTTTTTAGGCTGTCTAAGTGGTTTTTAAATTCAGCAAATGGAATGTTGCGGCTGCCTTTGATGTGCCCTGCTTCAAATTCTTTTTTGCTACGAATATCAATCAGCTGCGCGTTTTGTTCATTGACCATCATGCCAATGGCGTTTGGGCTGATTTTTTTGCCGCTGCGCCGTGTTTCTAGCATAAAGTACATGACCATCAGGGCAAACAACGTGCCAAACAAAAACGGGTGTCGCCCCATAAACTCAAACCAACGTTCCAATCTGACCTCCCGTTTGTGCCCGTGTTGCTGGCAGCTTAAGCGTTAAAATTTTAGGTGTTCATCATCTATCAGCGTATTATAACGGGTTTGCCATGCGCTGGCAAAGTGCGTCAAACGCTGGCTAAACTGTCGTCTGCGCCTCGGCCTGTAGCGTGACCAGACTGTCTACCCGCCGCGCCAGCACCTCACCTTGCGCCACCGCGTGCCACAGCGCACAGCCCAATGACTCAGGCGTGTGCTGACAATCGCGAAAGCGGCATTGGCTGGCCAGTGGGGCAAGCTCGACAAACCCTGCCAAAATATCGGCTTTGCTTAGATGCCAAAGCCCGTATTCACGAATCCCCGGTGTGTCAATCACCGCGCCTTGCTGCAAGTCTGTTGGTACAAATGGCAACAAGCGGCTGGTCGTCGTTGTGTGTTGCCCTAGCTGCGACAGCGTTGAGATGGCATTCACGGCTTGTTCGGCATTGGGCAAAAGCTGATTGGCAAGGCTGCTTTTGCCCACGCCCGATTGCCCTGCAAAAATCACCGTCTTGCCTGCCACATGTGTGTGCAGTGCGCGTAAATCCCCATCCGCTTGGGTGGTGAGCGTCTGGTAGCCCAGCGCGTGATAGTCTTTTAGCAAGGTTAAAACGTCGCTAAACTGAGATGCGCTTAGCAAATCGGCTTTGTTGAGCACCAACAGCGGCGTAACCTCACTGTGATGACACACCACCAAATAACGGTCAATCAGCTGAGCGGCAGGTGCAGGCAGCGGCGCGAACACAATCGCCAAAATATCGACATTGCTGGCGACAGGCTTAAGCTTGTGGTAGCGATCAGGGCGCGTGATGACGTTGTGGCGTTCGTACAGCGCCTCAATACGCCCAAGCCCCGTGTTGGGGTCAGCGCTCAAGCGCACGCGGTCACCTGTGGCAATCAGCGGCAAATTGGTGCGCGTGTGACAACGCCAGACGCTATGCGGTGTGATGGGCTGCCAAAACGGAATCGGCTCACCCTCAACTATGGGCGGCGCACTTGGCAGGTGGGCAGGCAGGGATGTGGCTTGTACCTCAAGCTGTTTGCCGTAATTGGCAATCACCACGCCATCAAACAAATCATCTTGGTCAATCACCTGTTGGCTTTGCTGCTGTTTTTGAATACGGCGGCTTTGCTGGTCGGTGAGCTTACGCTTACGAATCAACGCCATACGCGCACTACTTGAGTCATCATCGGGTTACCTGTTATCACGATTGGGTGTTATTAAAAAACACAGCATTTTAGCGCAAAATACGACACAAAAACTTAACTATTTTGTAGCGCAATACAATCTACCAGCAGACCAAAGTCAGCAGCAAACAGCCGCGTTGGTCCATACCACGTACTTACCACCCACCTGCCGCGGTTGCCAAGCCTTGCCAAAGTGCCTACAATACCGTGTTTACCTCTACAACCAGTGCAAAAACCGACCGTAAAAGACCCAACGCTATGCCGATTGACAACAAAAACTTGGTTTGGATCGACCTTGAGATGACGGGGCTCAACACCCAAACTGACACCATCATCGAAATTGCCACCTTGGTGACCGACAGTGAGCTAAATATCCTTGCCGAAGGCCCGGTGTTTGCCATTGCCACACCTGCCGTCGTGCTCAACGCGATGGACGACTGGAACACGCGCCAACACGGGCAATCGGGGCTGATTGACCGTATTCGGCGCAGCGACATCACACTGGCACATGCCGAGCAAGAAACCATCAATTTTTTAAGCAAATACGTTGAGGCGGGGCGCTCACCGATGTGTGGCAATTCGGTGTGTCAAGACCGACGGTTTTTGGCGCGCCAAATGCCAACACTTGAACGGTTTTTTCATTACCGTAACTTGGATGTGTCATCAGTCAAAGAGCTTGCCTACCGTTGGCGACCCGATATTCTAGCCAGTTTTGAGAAAAAAGGCAGCCACTTGGCATTGGATGATATCCGCGATTCGGTGCGCGAGTTGCGCCATTACCGCACGCATTTTTTTAATCTAATCGCGCCTTAAGAGGTGTATTAAAAAATAAAAGCCAGTGCAATGACTGGCTTTGTGGCAAACAGCAATCCTTACTTGGTTAAAATCAAGCGGTTATTGCGTGTTAAGCGCAGACGGTATTCTTCACCAGCATGTTGAATGCGAATTTCTTTGCTCATGGCAAACAAATGTTGAGATTGCAGCGTGGGCAGGGTGGTTTGGGCTTGTGGTAGCGCGCGGTTTAATAAATGGTACATGGGGTGACTCCTGTGGTCTTAGGACGAATTGGGTGCAAATAACGCTTGTTGCTGGATAAAACGGCTTTTATTTGATAACGATTATCATTAATAATTTGGCGCGTGTCAAGCGGCCAAGCAAAAAATTTTGCTTGGCTTATGCCAGCTGAGTGATGAGCGGCTGCTACAAACACGCTGTGAGAGGATACCATGCCAACAACATCAACCCACGCCCCTCCCATCAACGTTGCGGTAGCGGTCATTGCGTATCATGCCAACGTCCACACGCCACCGCGCTACCTGCTGGCGCGCCGTCATGCTCACCAACACCAAGGCAATCGCTATGAGTTTGTCGGTGGAAAAATTGAAGCAAACGAAACACCGCGGCAAGCGTTGGTGCGTGAGGTGGCTGAGGAATTGGGCGTGGATATGGTGAACAACCGCTGGGCGCGGTTGGGTGTCATCACGCATGATTATGGTGATAAATGCGTCAGGTTGCATGTGTTTTACACCCAAGCGACGGCTGAGCAACACAAGCATTTACACGGGCAGGGCACAGAGGGGCAAGCACTGGTCTGGGCGACCCATGCCGACATCGTGGCAGGCAGTTATCCGCTGCCCGATGCCAATGCACAAATTGTAGAATGGCTGGCATTGCCAACGATTATCACCATCAGTCGTGATGTGGCTGCCGCCGCCAATGCGTTGCCTCACCGTGAGACATGGCTAAATTTTTATACCCAAACATTACCGCACAACGCGTGGCTATACTTGCGCTTGCCCTATGTATTGACCCAACCCGATGGCCAACAGGCGTATTGGGCTATTTTTCAGGCCTTACAGGCTCGCCGCCCCGATATAACGTTTTTGCTCAGCTACCAAGCATGGGACGCGTCGGCTAAGCGTGATGTTGCCCTTACCCATGTGGTACTACACCTCAATCATCATCAGCTGATACAGAGCGCGCCGCAGGATTTGCCAGCCGCTTACCGCTATTTTGCCAGCTGTCATGATACAAATAGCCTAAGTAAATTAAATCAACTGGCTCAAAGCCACACAGTGATGGGCGCGTTTTTATCACCCGTTTTGCCCACGCCCACCCACCCTGACGCGCTGACGCTGGGCTGGCAGGGTTTTGGGGTGTTGGCAGCGACCAGTGATGTGCCGCTGTTTGCACTGGGTGGTATGTCGGTGGCAGATGTTGCCAACGCGCAAGCCCAGCATGGCTATGGTGTGGCAGGTATCCGCTTGCTTGATAGCCTGTGAGCATCGACAAAACCGCTGACATCGGCACAAATTTTGGCTATAATAGCGTTAAACTGTTTGTAACACGCGTTTGATACGTTTTGTGGTTTTTGTTTAACCACGTTTTAGCGGCTGATTTTTCGCCGCACATTTTTCACAGTATAAGGGACGACCAATGACCAACGCTTACACCCAGCGTCATCAAGACCACCAAGTACAAGCTCAGACGCATAACGCCAATTTAGAGCGCTTGCTAGCAGCAGCCAACCAGCTATACCGCGACCGCAGTGTTGTGGTGAGCTTATTTGACCGTCCCGTGACCAACAGCAATGTACGCCGTATCGCACAAGCCTACCAACGCGCACAGCAGTTGGGCAAGGTTGAATTGCAACACGCCTTGCAAGTATTGGATGCGCTCAGCGCCAGCGACATCAAAAACAGTCAAGTGGATATCGGGCGTTTGGCACAGCGTTTAGACTCAGGCTTAGACGCGCAGCAAGTGCTAAAAGACGCACAAGCGCAAGCAGGCACGGGCAGTGATGGCGCAACCGACGTGGTGCTATACGGTTTTGGACGTATTGGACGCATTTTGACCCGTTTGATGCTTGAGGACAGTGGGCTAAGCCGTGGCTTGAATTTGCGGGCCATTGTGGTGCGTAAAAGCCAAGACAATGATCTGGTTAAGCGTGTCTCACTATTGGAGCGTGATTCGGTGCACGGCTGGTTTGATGGCACGGTCATTGCCGATGAAGCCAACCAAGCCATTATTGCCAACGGGCAGTACATCCAAGTCATCTACGCCGATGACCCAAGCCAAATCGATTACACCCAATACGGCATCAACAATGCCTTAGTGATTGACAACACAGGCAAATGGCGTGACCCAGACAGCCTTGCCAAACACCTACAAAGCCAAGGCGTTGCCAAGGTGCTTTTGACCGCGCCAAGCAAAGGCGAGATGAAAAACGTGGTATTTGCTGTCAATGACAACGACATCACGGCCGATGACCAACTTATCAGCGCAGCAAGCTGCACGACCAATGCCATCACACCTGCGCTAAAAGTGCTACACGATGAATACGGCGTACAAGCAGGCCACGTGGAAACCATCCACGCATACACCAATGACCAAAACTTGGTGGATAACTATCACAAAGCCGATCGTCGTGGGCGTGCCGCTGCCATGAACATGGTCATCACCGAAACAGGCGCTGCCAAAGCGGTTGCCAAAGCCTTGCCTGCGCTCAAAGGCAAATTGACGGGCAACTCAATTCGCGTGCCAACGCCAAACGTTAGCCTTGCGGTATTAAACGTTACCTTTGACAATGCCCCTGCCGATGCTGAGACATTAAATCACTTTATGCGTCAAATCGCCTCAAGCAGCGAGTGGAGCGCGCAAATCGACTACACCGATTCGCCCGATGCTGTTTCAACCGACTATGTCAGCGCCAAAGAAACCAGTATTTTTGATGCCAAAGCAACAATTGTCAGCGGCAACCAAGCACACTTGTACTTGTGGTACGACAACGAAATGGGCTACAGTGCGCAAGTATTGCGCGTGGCACAAAAAATGGCAGGCGTGACCACCGCAAAATTGGTATAATCAGTGCCTGTTAAACCAAAAAACCCGACGCGTTCGGGTTTTTTTGTGGCAAAGTTTTGCTAACCACGGTTATGACTTAAGGAAATCGACGCCATGGCTAAGCCCACCCAAACCACCGATTTTGTCCCGTTTGCCGATGACGACGCAAGCCTAAACCTTGCTGAGCTAACCTTAGAAAATCAAGGGCAACAGGTTAATTTGTATGGCAGCGTCACCTTCACCCTTGATCGCCAAAGCTTGGCGCACGCATGTAAACTGCATGATATATTGGGGCAAATTGTCGGCTATCTACAAGCGCATGATGCACAGGATTTTGATCGCAACGACCACCAAGCCCATCAACAAGCCAACGTTGATACCATACGCAATCCGTTTTTGTAGCCGTAAAATAGCGTTTAGAACTGATAATTAAACCCAATCCGCGAGCGGCTATCCCAGCTGCCATCGACCATCGGGCTATCTTTTTGCGCATCACTCATGCGCTCTAAACCCTCACTGACAAACACGCTCCAACGCGGATTGACGCGGTAGCTGGCGCTGACATTGACAAACGGGCGCACGCTGCTATCAGCGGTATAGGCAGGTAAGCCTGTGCGTGCCGCCTCTGGTTGGCTTATGCCATAATAATACTGGTTGTAGTCGTCGCTGCCCCACAGTAAGCCAATTTCAGGATACACCGTTAAACGCGCATCCATTAAGCGAAAGCGGCTTAGATGCGATAGTTTAACGCGCGTGCCTTTGCTGCGTCCTAAGATATCCGCCTCAACCTGCGCCTTTAGGCCGCCATACGGTGTGATACGCATGTAGCTAGTGCCTGCCAATGCTGACCACTTCCGCTTATCAAGCCCCCGTAACGCGGCCTTGTCAGCGTCATCGGGGTCAAAGCTGCGTCCATCATACGCCACCGACACGCGCCATTCATTGGCATGGTCTTTGTACGCATACACGCCTGCCTCACTGCCCTCTAGATACACGCGGTTATTGTCATAAAACGCTTGTGGCAGTACAGTGACATTTTGATCTTTATCGTAGCTTGATTGGTTGTAAGCGGCGTTTAGTCCGACGCTTAGCCGCGCGTTTGTATCCACAGGCAAGGAGCTTTCGCGGTTGAGCCAGCCTTCAGCGTTGGCGGCAGTTATGCCAGCACTGGCCAAAAAAATGCCAAAACCAAGTTGGCTATACGTCGTCTTGTTGAATAACCGTTGCATCACTTATTTTTCCGTACGTTTTACCCACCGATTAAAAGGGTCATCAAACGCATTGTGCCACAAACTGGCGTAACGTAAAAGTAAAGTTTGCGCAAGGCTATCAAATGTTATATTATAACATAACGCTTTTTAGCGGTGGTCATAGGCTTTAGTGGTCATAGGTTTTTAAGAAGGCACACATACATGCTAAATAGCCTAAGCAAATTTAATTTTAATAAACATCTCATGCTGCTAACATGCGGCATAGCCTTATCGGCTTGCCAGCCCGCCCACAAGCCCACCGCTGATAGCCCGCCCGCCAGTGCCGCAACGGTGGCTAGCCAACACCCAACCACCAACGCACGCCCTGTGATTTATGCCTCAACCGATCTATGGGCAGCGGTGGCAAAAGCCGTGGCAGGGGATACCGCCGATGTCATCACCGCAGTAGACAACCCTGCCCAAGACCCACACGCCTACCAAGCCAGCGCGCGCGATAAGGCAGATATGCAGCAAGCCGCGTTGGTATTAATGAACGGCGGCGGCTATGATGACTGGGCGCAGCAAATTGCCCAATCACTGAACCCTGCACCGCGCGTCATAAATGCGGTGGCCATCAGCCAGCCAAACGCTGACGAAACCCACGCGCATGACGATGCGGCAACGCCCACGCATGATGCCACCCAACATCACCACCATCACGGCGAGCAAAATGAGCATGTGTTTTATCAGCTAGCGGCTGTGCAGCAGGTGGCGCATGCGATTGCCCAAGCGTTGAGTGAAACCAATCCGAGCCAGCAGGCAGTTTACCAACACAACGCCGCTGCCTTTAATGCCCAGTTGGCACAGCTAAAAACCGCCGCGCAAAAAATCGGGCAGGGCAAGCACCTAACCGCGTTAGCCACCGAGCCTGTGGCGGATTTTTTACTGGCAGAGATGGGCATTGCCAATGTCACACCAGCCGAGTTTGTCAATCAGCTAGCCAATGATGAAGGGGTATCGGTCAAGGCATTGCACAGCGCTGAGCAGCTGTTGGCGCAAAAACAGGTTGATATGCTGGTCATCAACGCGCAAACCGAAGACCCTGCCAGCCGTGCTTTGCGTGCAACGGCTGAAAATATGCACATTCCTGTGGTCACGGTCTATGAAACCCTGCCCACAGGCACGACCACTTACATCGACTTGATGCGCGATACCATCGCACGATTTGCCGCTGCCAGCCAACACGCCTCCCAAACACACGCCGATAACTGATTGATAAACATGCCAACGCCATCCACCACACTGGATTTTGCTTGCCTGCCACCGAATACCCAAGCTTCGCCGCGTGATATTTTGCGCCTCACCGCTGCCAGTATGCGTTTGGGTGAGCGCACGCTGTGGCATGGTGTGAGTTTTGCGGTCAAATCAGGCGAATTTGTCGCTTTGCTTGGCGCAAATGGGGCAGGCAAGACCACGTTGTTACAAAGTATACTGGCATTGCAGCCGCTGTCACATGGGCAGGTGTGGCTTGCGCCCAACGTACGGATTGGCTATGTGCCGCAGCTGAAAAACTTTGATCCGCGTTTGCCCATTCGTGGGCGCGATTTGGTGCAGCTTGGGCTAGATGGCGGCAATTTGCTATTTGGCTGGCTAAGCCTCAAATCTGGTGGCACACCGCCCACGCGGCGTTGGTGGACAGCCAAACACAAACAGCGGTTGGTCGATAAAGCCATTGCCGAGGTCAATGGCCAAGCGTTTTGCAACGCACCGCTACACCTGATGTCGGGCGGTGAGCAGCAGCGTATGCGCATCGCGCAAGCCTTGGTCAATGACCCCGATTTGCTGCTGATGGATGAGCCACTGCTAAGCCTTGATAGGGCAAGCCAACAGATTGTTGGTGATATTTTGGCGCACCGCAAGCAGTTGCACCACACGGCGGTTTTGATGGTCAGCCATGAGCGTGATATCATCGCACCGTTGGTTGATCAGGTGGTGTATTTATCCAGCAGCCATACGCAAGTGGGTGGGCGCGAATTACTCAATAAAATTTGAAAATTGTCCAGTATGTTTTAATGAATTTTGCCAAGCATGGCTATCAAGCATAGCCATCAAGCACTGCCACCCAATTTGTAAGTATCCAATCTATTTTACACCGTGCGCACGGCAAGCCGCCGTCTAAGAAGCCTTTATCTCATGCCTTTAACCGATACGCTTCACGCCATTATCAATTTTGATGGCTTTTTTGAGCTGCTACCGCTTGTCCAATCGTCGCTGCTGGCGGCGTTGATTTTGGGCACATTGGCAGGTTTGATTGGACCGATTATTCAAGCGCGTGACATGGCATTTGCCGTGCATGGTACAGCGGAGCTGTCGTTTGCTGGCGCGGCGTGCGCACTGTGGCTTGGTGCGTCGGTGACGTGGGGTGCGATTATTGGCTCGCTGGTGGCAGGCGCGGTGCTGGCCTTGATGGGCTTGGATGGCAAAAACCGCAATGCGGTGATTGGGATTGTGTTGCCGTTTGGGCTCGGGCTTGGTGTGTTGTTTTTGTCGCTATACCAAGGGCGCGCGGCCAACAAATTTGGCTTACTGACGGGGCAAATTGTTGCGGTCACGCCCACCGAGATCCAAACCTTGCTGGCGGTGGCGGCGGTGGTTTGGTTGGTGATGGCACTTTTTGGGCAGCGCATGTTGTTTGCCGCGCTTGATGCGCAGATTGCGCAGGCGCAGCATATCAGCTTGCGTGGTATGTCACTGTTGTTTATGCTGATGCTAAGCCTTGTGGTGGCGGTGAGTGTGCAGCTTGTGGGCGCGTTGTTGCTGTTGTCGCTGCTTATCACGCCAACGGCGGCCGCAAGTTTGGTCACGGCAAAACCGCTGTGGCTGTATGTGCTATCCATGGTGTTTGCCAGTGTTGCCGCGGTGGGGGGGATTTTGTTGTCGTTGTCTCCAGGGTTGCCTGTATCGCCGTATATCACGACGCTGTCATTCGGTATTTATCTATTGTGTTGGCTGGTGGCAAAATTGCGCCATCAGCCAATCAGCCGTGTCTAAAGGCAAGTTTTGGCAAGGCAATTAATCGTCAGACAAAATCACTTGCGGCGCGACGGCATCAAGGTCAATGGCTTTAAGCTTGGGGTATTGTTTTTTGCAAAAATTTGGGTCAAGGCGGCACATGGCAGCTTGTAGCTCATCAAGCCGCGCATCGGATTGACGAATATGCTCAAGCAGCTTTAAAAATGTCTGAATAATCGGGTCGGGTGAGTTTGGATCAACGCCGTATTGATGAAATATTGCGCTGCGGTCGCTGGCGGTTGTTGCGGTTTGTCTGTCGGTGCTTTGCTGGTTGGGTGTATTGCTGCTTGGTGGATGCGTGGCAGCAGATGGGTCAATGGGCACATTGACCGCGCGCAAATCGCTGGTTGTGGGGTGGGCGGCTTGTCGTTCGTGCGCAGGGTCGGTCAGGGGTGGGGCAGAATTGACCGCAGGTTCGGGGATGGCGCTGTTGTTGGCAAGGCTGTCTAGTCCAGCTTTTTGCGCCAAGTTTTTGTCCAAAATCATCCGCGCCGCGCTGCCAACCATCGTCGCGCCTTCGGGCACTTCTTTGACCACCACCGCGTTTGAGCCGATTTTGGCATATTTGCCCACCGTAAAACCGCCCAATACCTTAGCGCCTGCGCCCACCACCACGCCATCTTGCAAGGTGGGATGGCGTTTGCCTTCGTTGAGCGATACGCCGCCTAAGGTTACGCCATGGTACAGTGTCACGTCGTCGCCGATTTCAGCGGTTTCACCAATCACCACGCCCATGCCGTGGTCGATAAAAAACCGTCGCCCGATTTTTGCCGCTGGGTGAATCTCAATACCCGTCAAAAACCGATTGCCAAATGACACCATGCGCGCCGCGCCCTTAAAATCGCGCTGCCACATGCCATGCGCCACGCGGTGTAGCAGCAGGGCGTGAACACCTGGGTAGGTCAAAAGCACTTCTAGCGTATTACGCGCCGCAGGGTCACGGTCAAACACCGCTTGCACATCTTCTTGCAGTTCACGGCGAATGAGTAACCAACGATGGCGCAAGCGGCGGGCACGGTTTAGCATAAACGTCTCACAAAAACCACAGTCAAAACGACAATCAAACAGGCATGTATCATAACATGCTTGCCAGGCTTTGGGTATGGGCAGTAAAATTTTACAGTTTGGGTGTATCCGTTGCGTGAAGTGATTTAAATTGACTAACTTGTAAGCGCAGCTTATGCTACGCCGCCACCCACATCTGCTTGCTAGGCTTGAGAGCAATCAGGCGGCAGATACACGATATAGTTATGATAACTTGCCGCAAGCCTTAATCCTTGGCATTAGCGTTTGCACAAACAGGCGGCTTATCGTGGGCGTTGGTTGAGCTTTGCCCACAACGCTTGCAATAACTGGTATTCTTTTTGATCAAGCTGTAGCCGTCCAAACAGACGATTGACCCGTTGTGGCATGTGTTTGGACTGCTCGGGTTGGTACAGGTCTAGGCTTTGTAACAACGTCAAAAACTGCTGCTCAAGTGCGGCTTGCTCACCGTGGCTAACCGCAGGTGCGTCCCAGTGTTGGCGCAAAACCACATCAAGTGTGTTGTCGTTGGGTGGCGTTGATTCGTTTTTGCTATCAAACGCTGCTAGCGCGTGGGCGTACAGTGTGCTAGCAATCACTTGCACCGCCGCGGCAACATTGAGCACGGGGTAGGCAGGATTGGCAGGTATTTGCACATGATAATCTGCCAACATCAATTCTTGATTGGTCAAGCCCCTGTCCTCACGCCCAAAAACCAAGGCAACGCTTGGCGTATGACCTTGCGTGGGCTGTTTGCGGTGGTAATCAACCAACAAATTTGCGGCTTGTTGGGGGCTGATGACAGGCTTTGGCAAGTGGCGCACGCGGCTACTGGTCGCCAAAACCCACGTGCAATCTGCCACCGCCGCGGCCAGGTCATCAACCACACGCGCATGGTGTAGCACGTCGGTCGCGCCTGCTGCATTGGCAAACGCGGTGTCGTCCAGCGCGTGTTTGGGCGCAACCAGTGTCAGATAGCGTAGCCCCATCGTGTGCATGGCGCGTGCGGCTGCACCGATATTGGCAGGCAATGTGGTGTTTACCATAACCACACGGATGGTGGCTAAAAAATCGTCCAAGGTGGTTGCTAACGTGGTGGGGTGAGTGCTGGTCATAGGCGGCGCAAAATATGGCAAAAAAACGTCGGCTATTGTGGCAAATTTTTGGGCACTTGCAAAGGGCTTTTGTTTTGACCTATCTTAGGCCACCAACCAATCGTTAAGCACACCACCAAACTGAGCGTGCCTCAGTCTGACAGCATGGCCAATAACTGTGCTTGCACGCGCTTTGCCTGCGCGGCTATCGCGGCAAGCGTTGCCTGTGATTCGGCAATATAACCCGATTGGCACAGTGTTTGCATGGTGTGGCACTGCTCGGCAAGGGCATTAGCACCCAAGTTTAAGCTTGCGCCTTTGAGGCGGTGGGCAATGTCATAGCCTGTGGTGTTGTCACGATCAGCTTTTGCCAACCGCAGCCCATCTAGCCCTTGCTGCAAATCCGCCAAAAATCCTTGCATCATCGGGGCAAAATCTGTGCCAAGTAGGTCTTGCAATTCGGCAAGCATCGCGGTATCAATCGCAGGCGCGCTGTCAGTGGTCACTGAATTCATGGGTTGATTGGCTAGCATACACTGTCCATGGGCGTTATGGGTGAAAAATTTTTTAGCCGGCCTGCCAAGGCAAGCGTGGGCTGGCGTGGCGTGAATACACGGCTTAAGCATTGCACCGCACCGCATTTGGCGGTATAGTACAAAGTTTTGACATCAACGAACCAGCGGCTTTTAAACCGCGGCTTTTTAAGCCACCGTGTTTGGTGCACAGGCTTATCAAATATCATGTGCTAAGTGTTTGAGTTTTGCCAGTGATATTCGCCAAATGTTACTAACTTTTGCTTAAATTAAAGAAAACCATCATCAATGAAACAATCGACCGCGCTGGATATCCTAAAAACGGGCAAAAACGTGTTTTTGACAGGCTCAGCAGGCGCGGGCAAGACTTATACCATCAACCAATACTTGCATTATTTGCGCGCGCGAGGGGTCAATGTTGCGGTGACGGCAAGCACGGGCATCGCCGCCACCCATATGAACGGTATGACGATTCACAGCTGGGCTGGCATCGGGATTTTAGACAGCTTAACGCCTGCGGATTTAAAGCGTATCCAAAAACGCCACGCGGTGGTTGAACGGGTAGAGCGCGCGCAAGTGCTGGTGATTGATGAAATCTCCATGCTACACAAAAAGCAGTTTGAGGTGTTAAACCAAGTGCTACAAGCCATACGCGAAAATGATGCGCCGTTTGGCGGCATTCAGCTGCTTTTGGCAGGGGATTTTTTTCAGCTGCCGCCTGTGGGCGAGCGTCACGAAACGCCGCGCGACAAATTCGCCTTTATGGCGCAAGCATGGATTGAGGCAGATTTGCGCATTTGCTATCTGACCGAGCAGCACCGCCAACGCCAAACCGCGTCCAAAGATGCCACCACGGGCGACAGCTACCACGGGCTGGATTTGTTGGCGATTTTGCAGCAGATTCGTACCCAGCAGTTTACCGCCGATATCTTGCCTGCCTTACGCGCCACGGCAAACCATACTTTGAGCAACACGCGCACGCGCCTATTCACCCACAATTTTAATGTCAATCAAATTAACGAACAAGAACTGTCCAACCTCAATACGCCAAGCCAAACCTACGAAAGCTGGAGCGAGGGCGATGCGGCATTGGTTGAAACGTTGCAAAAAGGGGTGCGTAACCCACCCAGTCTGACGCTAAAAATCGGCGCAAAGGTGATGTTTATCAAAAACAACGCCGATTTAAATGTATCGAACGGCACATTGGGCGAGGTGGTGGGCTTTGTTCCGCTAAAGCCTGCTGACAAAGACCAGCAAGAAAAAGACCAGCAAGAAAACGCGAAACAATCCGACAAAAAAACCGCTGTAAAATCCGATGACAACGCCAACGCTAACACGGACAATGACACCACCGCCAAGGCCGATACCGATACCGATACCGACAATCGCCTCAACCAAATCGCCAACGGCTTGTATCCGCTGGTACGCCTCAACGATGGGCGGCAGGTGATTGTGGAATACGACACATGGCGCATTGATGATGACGATGGTGAGATTGTCGCCGCGTATTATCATATACCTTTGACGCTGGCGTGGGCGATTACCATTCACAAAAGCCAAGGCATGACGCTCGATGCCGCTGAGATTGACTTATCCAAAACCTTTGAAAACGGGCAAGGCTATGTGGCATTGTCGCGCTTGCGGCGGCTATCGGGCTTGCGCTTGTTGGGTATCAACGAACTAAGCCTCAAGCTTGACCCGACCGCGCGTGGGGCGGATATACGCTTTTTGGCATTGTCCAAAGCGTTTGAGGATGAGTTTTTACGCAAAAATCCTGAAACCATCCAGCAAGCACAAGAGGCGTTTATTTTAAAAAGTCATGGCACGCTGGATCAACGCAAAATCCAAGACTATGAAAAACGCCATGCCGAGCAGCAAAAACTACTGGCGCGTAAGCGTGCATTGGTTCAGCAAATCCAAACAGCACCCAGCGATGACGACCCTGACAGCAAGCCGCTGCTTAAACTGACACCCACGCTACTAAACACCAAAGCGTTACTCGATGAAAGCCTGACCATTGCCGAAATTGCCGAGCAACGCGGCTTGGCACAAAGTACGATTATTGGGCATATCGAAAAACTCCAACAACACGACGCCGATTTGCCACTGGCGCATATTCGCCCCAATGATGCGCTGATTGACGCGGTGGCCTTCGCCTACCAAACAGTGATGGCGGATAAAGACGACGGTGAAGAAGTGCTTATCCATGAATTGCGCGATGTGATTGGCGATAAATACGGCTACAATGCCATTCGGTTGGCGTTGTTGTTTGTGCCAAAATCTGCCAACCCGTCCACAAAATAAGCGTTGCCATTTGAGCCATTTAGAGCCATTAAAATTTGTTGAAATCGTTATGCCAAATTTAGCCCCGTTGTCAGCCATCCAGCCGCCGCTGCGCGTTGCCATCAACGGCTTTGGACGCATTGGGCGTAATGTATTGCGCGCGTATCTTGAGCGCTTGCTTGATGACCCACCCAAAAACGGCTTACCAGGTGTTGAGGGCATACACATTGTTGCCATCAATGACCTTGCCGACGCGCCCACATTGCTGCATTTGCTCAAATACGACAGCACCCACGGGCGGCTAGATGCGCGCATCGGTGTGACGCTTGACGGCAATACGCTGTGTATTGATCTGCCGACGCGTCGCTTGACGTTGATGCTGTTGCGTGAAGCCGACCCCAAACGCTTGCCATGGCAGGATTTAACCATTGACGTGGTGCTAGAGAGCACGGGGCATTTTCGTGGCTATGATGGCGCGTATCAGCACATTCACGCTGGCGCAAGGCAGGTGATTATCGGTGCAGCGCCATTTGACCATGTTGATGCCAGTATTGTGCTTGGGGTCAATCGTCACGCTTTGACGCGCAAGCAGCCGATTGTGTCGGGGGTGTCGTGTACCACGCAAGCCTTAGTGCCGCTGCTGTTTGTGCTTGACCGCGCATTTGGTGTGCAATCGGCCATGATGACCGAAATTCATGCAGTCACCGCTGACCAAACGGTGCTTGACCAAGCCCACCGCGATTGGCGGCGCGCGCGTGCCTCGGGGCATAACATCATCCCAACCACCTCAAGCAGCGTTGCCGCTGTCGGCAAGGTGTTGCCTAGCATGGCGGATAAAATCAACGGGCATTCCATCCGCGTGCCGACGATTGATGTTGCCGCGATTGATGTGACGCTGTGCTTTAATACCGCTGTGACCAGTGCCGAGATCAACGCCTGCCTACAGCACGCCAGCGCACATGCGTTTCAAGGTATCATGGCATACAGTGATGAGCCGCTGGTATCCAGCGACTATATTCATCACAGCGCGTCATTGGTCATTGACAGCTTGCAGACCATGCAGGTGGGTACGGGCGCGGCGGCGCAGCACAAAGTCTTTGCATGGTATGACAATGAATGGGGCTATGCCAACCGTATGCTGGACATGTTGGCGCATTTAGCCGCGCTTACCCCTTAATTGTTCTGCTTAAATTATTGTTCTGCTTAAATTGTTACACTTAGTGCTTTAAAAAACCAACCTTGATTTTTTCGGGTTTGTGCTCACGGTAGTCCACGTCATCAAGACTGGTTCATTAAGGCTGGTTAATTCTGCCAATATCCGCTAAATAATGTGCATACGTTGGTCAGCGCGTTAGGGTTGGTGTTGTCAGCATACACTTCGCGCAGCCACAACAGCCCAGCAGCATGGCTACTTCTGCGATATTTGGCAAGGTCTGCGGCCAGCTTGATAGCATAGGGTTCGTTTTGATTGGCGGTTAAAATACGCCGCGGCTGATACGACTTGGATTTTAAAATTTGCTTTACAGTAGGCTCAGTGCATGGTTTAAAGATATTGCTAAATGCTCAAACAAGATTTGTTAAACTAACATAAACGGTTTAATGTTTTTTAAATTTCATAAAGCGTGAAACATACAACTAAAGTGGGGAGAATATCAAACTAAATTCCGCAAACCCGTCAAACCCAGCCGCTTGATTTTTGCCCACTTGCCCCGATTAAGCCAGCAACCTTAGCCATTTGTGATATAAAAACATATGCCAACTTTTACCGACAGCCACGCCCACCTCAATCGCTTAGATTTAAGCAAGCACCAAGACAACATCGACAACGTACTACAAGCCGCTAAAGCCGCCAATGTGTCGCGCATCATGTCTATCATGTGCGATTTGGACGAATACGACACCATCCGCGATATCATCACGCGCGCGCCTGCGGGCATGACGCTTGGCATGTCGGTTGGTGTGCATCCGTGTGAGGATATCGGCGTGCTGCAAGCGGCAACCGTTGAACACCTAACCGAGCTTGCCGCGCCTAATGAGGTGTGGGCGATTGGCGAGACGGGGCTGGATTACCATTGGTCACGCGAAAACGCCGCCGCACAACAAGCCAGCCTCGCGCGGCACATTCACGCCAGCCAAACACTTAAAAAACCATTGATTGTCCACACCCGTGAGGCACGCCGCGACACGCTGGACATTTTACGCGCTGAGCATGCTGAGCATGGCGTGATTCATTGCTTCACCGAGGACTATGCCACCGCCAAACAAGCGCTGGATTTGGGGTTTTATATTTCACTATCGGGCATTGTGACCTTCAAAAACGCCACCGATTTGCAAGAAGTTGCCAAAAAACTGCCCAAAGACCGCTTGTTGATTGAAACCGATAGCCCCTACCTTGCACCTGTGCCCAAACGCGGCAAGCCCAATGAGCCGACATTTGTGCCGTATGTTGCGCAGTTTTTGGCGGACCTGTATGCCATGCCTGTCGATGAGTTTGCGGACATCACGCACCACAATTTTGACCATCTGCTGCACCAATACGGCTAATTTTTTAAAAAATTTTAACAATTTTTAATAAAAATAATCGTGTTGCCCGTCTGCCAATACGACTTGCGGCGTCCAAGCGGTTTTTTCGCCCGTAAAAGCCATGCAAAATGGGTGAAAATATGGCAAAATAGCGCCTTTAAATAGGCATTGAATAAAAATTTATCCGCCCAGATTGGCTGCGCGTTAGACACGCGTCCGCCCGTCGGCGGTTTGAATCGTCAGAATACATGAAAGAATCGTTACGTTTTCGCCTTGACCAGTTGGTTGAGCGGTTTGAAGAAGTCACCGCTTTGTTGTCTGACCCCGATATCATCGCAGACAATGACAAATTTCGCGCGTTGTCGATGGAGCACAGCGACCTAAGCGAGCTGACCGACACATGGCAGCAATACCGCCAAGCGGAAGATGACCTAGCCACCGCCCAAGAGCTGTTGTCTGACCCCGACATGAAAGAAATGGCAGCGGATGAAATCGACACCGCCAAGGCGCGTATTGCCGAGCTTGAGGACGTGCTCAACGTCATGATGCTGCCCAAAGACCCGAACGACAAAGTGCCGGCATTTTTGGAAATCCGCGCAGGCACAGGCGGTGATGAGGCGGCGATTTTTTCGGGTGATTTATTCCGTATGTATGAGCGCTATGCCGCATCACAAGGCTGGACGGTTGAAGTACTATCTGCCAACGAGGGTGAGCACGGCGGCTACAAAGAAATCATCAGCCGCGTCTCGGGCACAGGCGTGTACGGGCGGCTAAAATTTGAATCGGGCGCGCACCGCGTTCAGCGCGTACCCGAGACCGAAAGCCAAGGCCGCGTGCATACCTCAGCGTGCACCGTTGCTGTCATGCCTGAGGTTGAAATCGATGACAGTGTTGAGATTAACCCTGCCGATTTGCGCATTGATACCTACCGCGCAAGCGGAGCAGGTGGGCAGCACATCAACAAAACCGACTCGGCCGTACGCATCACCCACATTCCGACGGGTACGGTGGTTGAGTGCCAACAAGAGCGCAGTCAGCACGCCAACCGCGACAAAGCCATGAAAATGCTGGTCGCCAAAATTCAGCAAGACAAGGTACAAAAACAGGTCGATGCCGCCAGCGACTTACGGCGTAACTTGGTCGGCAGTGGTGACCGCTCTGAGCGCATCCGTACCTACAATTTTCCGCAAGGGCGCATGACAGACCACCGCATCAATTTGACGTTGTATAAGCTTGATGCGATTATGCAAGGTGATTTGGATGAATTGCTTGACAGCTTATTGCGTGAGCACCAAGCCGACTTGATGGCTTCGGTCAGCGGTGAGGAATAAAATGGCTAAGTTTTTAAATACCAGTGGTACAACTTATCATCTTGAAGAACTGATTAAAAAAGCTTCTGAACGGCTTATCTTGATTAGCCCTTATCTTAAACTCAATGAGCGCGTCAAAGAGCTATTGGAAGATAAAAACCGCCTAAAAATTGATATTCGTATTATTTATGGCAAAAGCGATTTGCAACCTGAAGAGATTAATTGGTTAAAAAATTTAGAGTATGCTCGTACCAGTTTTTGCAAAAATTTACACGCAAAATGCTATTTAAACGAAAATGAATGTATTATTACGAGTTTAAATCTCTATGAATTTAGCCAAATTAATAACAATGAAATGGGTGTGCTAATTAGCCGTGATAGCGATGGTCAGCTATACGCGGACACCTATGAAGAAGTGCAGCGCATCATACGCATCAGTGAAGAAATTAAGGTATCAGCAGATAAAGTTGAAACTGATACGAGTTTATCAAAGCCATTGCAAGAAACACAACTTAGTGAAAATAAGCCTAGAAAATTTGAAAAACTGACTATCAGTAAACTTGCCGATAAATTAGGCATGAAGTCTGGTGAATTAAGCGAAAAACTAGAACAACTAGGTTATATTGAGACCAAAGGTAAGAACATCTTTTTGACTGAACAAGGTAAACAGGCAGGTGGTGAACTCAAAAAAGGTCAGTATGGCTATTTTACCATTTGGTCGGTTAATTTAGACGTTAATATCCCTGATGAAAAAAGTGAATCACTTGCCGAAAAATTACTGAAATTGTTTAAGTTTTAAAGCAAAGGTAAAACCATGTCAAACCAACCGCAAACCCCAGCCGACCACCAAGACGCACAAGAAGACGTAAACGAGCTTATCAAGCAGCGTCATCACAAGCTTGACCTCATCAAGCAAGCAGGCAAAAACCCATACCCCAACCAATTTCGCCGCAAGCATTACGCCCAAGACCTACAAACCGCTTACCAAGACCAAGACAAACAAGCCCTTGCCGATGCCGACCCTGTCATCGTCAGCGTGGCAGGGCGCATGATGCTCAAGCGCGTCATGGGTAAGGCAAGTTTTGCCACCATCGCCGATATGACAGGGCGCATTCAAGCCTATATCAGCAAAAACGACATTGGCGAGGATGCATACAACGACTTTAAAACGTGGGATATCGGTGATATCGTGGGTATCACGGGGCATTTGTTTCGCACCAATACAGGCGAGTTGTCGATTCATGCCAGTGATGTGCAGCTTTTGACCAAATCATTACGCCCATTGCCCGACAAATTCCACGGGCTTGCCGACACCGAAAGCCGCTATCGCAGCCGCCATTTGGACTTGATGACCAATGATGCCAGCCGTCAGACGTTTATCATCCGCAGCCAAGTGATTGCAGGTATTCGCAAATTCATGCTTGACGCGCGCTTTATGGAAGTTGAAACCCCCATGATGCACGTCATCCCCGGTGGCGCGGTGGCGCGGCCGTTTATCACACACCACAATGCTCTGGATATGCCACTGTATTTGCGTATCGCGCCAGAATTGTACCTCAAACGCCTTGTCGTCGGTGGTTTTGAGCGCGTGTTTGAAATTAACCGCAACTTTCGCAATGAAGGCGTATCCGCGCGGCACAATCCTGAATTTACCATGATTGAGTTTTATCAAGCGTATGCCGATTATCGAGACTTGATGACGCTGACCGAGCAGATGTTTAGCCAGCTTGCCCACGATATTTTGGGCACGACCGATTTGACCTACCAAGGTGAGGCGATTAGCCTGCAAGCGCCGTTTGTGCGGCTACCCATGACGCAAGCGATTGCACAATACGCCACCGATTTTGATATGACAAAAATCACCGACCGTGCGTATTTGGCGGATTATGTTCAGCATGTGCTCAAGCAAGAGGTCAAAGACAGCTTTGGTATTGGCAAATTGCAAACCATTATTTTTGAAGAGACCGCCGAACACCAACTGCGTCAGCCCACGTTTGTCACCGAATACCCAGCTGAAACCTCGCCGCTGGCACGGCGCAACGACGACAACCCCGACATCACTGACCGTTTTGAATTGTTCATCGGCGGGCGTGAGATTGCCAACGGCTTTAGCGAGCTTAACGACCCCATCGACCAAGCCGAGCGTTTTCGCCAACAAGTCATCGAAAAAGACGCAGGCGATGATGAGGCCATGCACTATGATGCCGAGTTTATTGAAGCGTTGTCGTACGGTCTGCCACCAACAGCAGGCGAGGGCATCGGTATCGACCGTTTGGTGATGTTGTTTGCCGACGCGCCAAGCATCCGTGATGTGATTTTGTTCCCTCACATGCGCCGTAAGGATGGTTGATGTTTAAACAATTCATAAAAAAGCACCATTTTGGTGCTTTTTTTGGCTGATAGCGTTATAAATTCTTTGTTAAATCCGCCAACAAATCATCAAAAATGGTATCGGATTGGCTGGTCGTAACTGGCACGTCATTGGCTGTCGTGTGGGATGGTTTTTGGCTTGTTAAAGCATCGGCATTTGGCGTAACATAGGATTGAGAGGCGTTGATTGGTGAATGACGCTGTGGCATTTTTTGCTGCAACAGGCGTTTGTATTCGGCTTGTCGGGCGGATTTTTCTTGCAGCTCACGACGATATGCATGGCGATTGGCTTGCCACCATTGCATGAATTCGTTGGCGTTACGCCCAACCAAGGTTTTTGGTAGATCAAGGGTGAGCAACTGAGATTGTAAAACCAGATCATCGGGGTCAAGCTGTTGGCTAAAAGCGACCACGATTTCACTAAGGTTGCCCGTAAATGGCTGCATGTAGCGCAAAGACGTGCCATTAAAGTCCCGCCTTGGCAACTGCCAAAGTTTGTTGTTGTGATAAAGTACGCTAAATTTTTTGATGGGGTGATAAAAAATTACATCGGGGCTAGGCAACATAAATCGCATCCTTGATGTGTTCCATTCTTTGGCATACTTTAGCATAAAATTTTGTTGAGCGTCTTTTGTTTAGTGGCATTAGTGGCTAAAGTTGAGCGGCGAACAAAGCGCCGTCGCAACTTAATCAGGCTGTTATAACATCTATTAATACATAAAATTAAACCATGCTAAAAATCATCCAAAGCAACAAAACAGAAGTTTTATTTGACCATCTGCTGGCAGAATACCGCAAGCCGACCGACGCGCGCTCGGTATTTGAGCCGTTTGACGTGATTGTTCCATCCAAAGTGCTGGGCGAGTGGCTCAAAACCCAAGTCGCTGACCAAACGGGGATCAGCACGCTGGTGACGACGGAGTTTTGGGGGCGTTATTTTTTGGGGCTGATGCAGCGCGTGCTACGCACCTATGAGCGGCTAGCCAGCGAAAAGGACGTTCCGCGCGTGCCTGATGTGCCGATGTTGTCCAAAAACGTGATGCAATGGCAGATTTTTGGTTATTTGTTGCAACACGCGGCACAGATTTTACGCGATGATAAGCACCCGTTATACGCCTTTATCCAGCCGCTGTTAGCCGACAAACAGGCTCACCGAACCGCCAGCCAGCCAGCCAACGCGTCATCAACTGCCCAACAAAATTCTACCACCGATTGGGCAAACAACCAATCGCTGCTTGGCGATACCCGTGCGTCTGACGCGGCAGAAAATCGGTCACATGACCAGCGTTTGTGGCAATTTGCAGGCGATATGGCGGCGGTACTAAGCCGTTATTTGACTTATCGCACGGACTGGCTGACCCAGTGGAACCGTGGGCAGGCGTTGCCTATCGCGCAGATGATTGCGGAACGCGATGACTTTTTTAACCGCCTAAACGGACGCAGCACCACCGCGGCGGATGCCACGCCCGATTGGTTGGTTGAGCATTATAAAACGCTTGAGGCGGCGCAGCGGTTTTTGTGGCAAACGCTGTTTGTGCAAGACTTTGCCACGCGCCAAGCTATACACGCCAATTTTTGGCAAGCCCTGCACGAAAGGCGCGACTGGATACAAAGGGCGTGCCGTGCGCAGCTGCCTGCATCGCTGCTACTGTTTACGGTGCAGCAGTTGCCGCCAAGTGAGCTGCTAGAAATTGAGCGACTGGCAGAACTGACTGATATCACGCTGCTACATTTTAACCCGTCTATGCAGTTTTGGGCGGATATCGTGGATAAAAACTGGCTGTTACAACAACAGATGACCAGCGAGCCTGCCGCTGAACTGCGCGAATACGGGCACACGCTGTTATCACGCTTTGGCAAGCAATCGCGCGAGGTGTTTGCCATGTTGGTCAGTCTATCGGGCAATGAATACGGCACGATTACTTGGCAAGATGCGTTTGATGAGCGCGCGCCGCATGATACGCTGCTTAGCCAGCTGCAATACGATATTTTAATGCTCGATGAACGCCAAACCGCCGAGCGATTGCGCGATTTGGTGCAAGGTGAGCTAAATTTTGATGAAAAAAATTCACAAGCCACCCAACAAAAAATCCACACCCTACAACAACTTGCCAGCATCAATCAAGCTAATTCTCAAAAAAATTTTTATCCCAATCACAGCGCGCTTGACGCGATTGCTCAGCTACAACAAGCAGGCTTTAACCGCAATGAAGCGTTTAACGCGCTATTGGCAAAGCTGAAACAAGAGGCGCAGCACAATCAGCAACCATGGACACCGCCAACCATTGACAATAGCTTGGCGATTCATGCGTGTCACAGTACCTTGCGCCAGCTTGAGGTGCTGCGCGGTATGATTGTTGGCTGGCTAAATCACACCGATGTGCCAACCGATAGGCCCAAGCAACATCGCAGTTTGAGCGATATTTTGGTGTTATTGCCCGATATTGAAGCAGAGCAGGCGTTGATTGAGGCGATTTTTCCCGATGGGGTGGGGACAGATGGCTATACTTTGCCTGCCAAAGTCACAGGTGTGACCAGCAAGGATATTAACCAATTTTGGCAAGCAATTGTTGGGTTTTATACACTACTCAACCACGCAGGCGCGCGTTTTGGACGGTTAGAGGTGTTTGACTGGCTGCGTTTGCCGCCGTTGTATGAAAGTTTTGGACTAAATCTCAGCCAAATCAACCGTGCGTGTGAGCTTTTGACTGAGGCAGGGTTTGTGCGCGGATTTGATGAACGTCATTTACAAACCACATTGCACACTGCCGATGACGACTACCGCTACAGTTTTGCCTACGCGCTAGAGCGTCTGGTGGCAGGGCTTTTGATGCCAACCGCTGCGGTCACACAGTTTGGTGACTACCAAAACCTAAGCGGACATCATGAGGCCATCGTACCGCTGGCAGGCGTGACGTTGGCAGATACGCCCATCATTGCCATGCTGTGTGACTTGTACCAAATGCTCAATGCCAAACGCGACATCGGCAGACAAGCGCAGCTGATTGGCGCGTGGCTGCGCGAGATTGAGGACACCATTCAAGGCGTGTTTAGGCAGTTTGTCCAAGGCAAGGCGTTGCTGTCGATTTTTGCCGCGCTCAACGCCTTACGGCGTAACATCGAGGCACATTTTAAGGTCACCGCTGACCCCGCGCAAAGCGAAACCCAAACCGAATTGCCGCTAAAACTGGATTTTGTCTTGCACAGTGTTGCCGAGCAATTAGCCAGCCAGCAAGTGAGCGCTGAGCCTGCTGGCGTGATTACCTTTGCACGGATTGGCGCGGTGCGCGGTGTGCCGTACAAACTGGTGGCGATGCTCAACCTCAATCTCAATGACTTTCCCAAGCGCGAGCCGCTCAATCGCTATGACTTGACGCAAGCGGCATTGGGCAAGCGCGGCGACCGTTTTCGTGAAGCCGATGATTTGGGCGCGTTTTTGGATGCATTGTTGTGCGCGCGTGAGGCGTGCTGGCTATTTTACAATGCCAAAAGTACGACCGAAACCCACGAGCATTTGCCAGCCAGCCCCGTGCAGGAGCTGCTAAACTTTTTGCAAGATGAAGTTGAGTATGACACACCAACCTCTAGCGCCGCCAAACAAAGTGCTGAACAACACAATGCGACACAACAAAATAGCCTAAGTAATTTGACCCAATCCAGAACCTTTGGCCAACAAGTGGCGCAGTATTTGGTAACCTATCACCAAGCCCTACCATTTGATGCGCGGTATTTTGAGCCATTGCTGACCACGGATGATACACCCGTGCAACAAGCGCAGCTCAATCAAATCCACCAAGCCAAACAGCACCTAGCACCACCTGCACGGCTTTGGCAGCAGGTGTATCAAGCTTTGTACCAAGACAAAACCGAACCAAATGCGCTGGCAGACATTTGGGGCAATGCCCAGCTTGCCGCGTGGCTAGAAGCGTGGCAAGCGCGCAAACCTCAAATAGCCCAGCAGCCACATGACAGCCTAAGCGTCCATTACCGTGAGTTATCGGCTATCATTCGGGATGTTCAAGACCCTGCCCAGGCATTTTTGTGCGCTCAATGTATTGATTTTATCAAAAAATATGAAGCCCAAGCCGCCCTTGAGCCGCTATCGATTGACCATTTGGACAGCTATCGGCTTAACGATTTGCTGATACAGCAATTATTGGCGGATGATTGGCGTGATGCGATGGATGACACCAGCAGTGCCATTTACAACGCGCTATTGCCTGCAGGCATCAACCGCTATTTGACTCTAAACGAGCAGCGAACACAGATTCAGCAAGCGCTACAGTCTTTAAGCGAGCGTCTGACACAGGCAGCGCAAAACAGTGCCCTGACCGATGAAGCCACGCATGAAGCACGTTTGCAAAATTTAGAAACCATCTTGCCGATACTGGCGCAGCATTTGGGCATACCTGCAAACCAACCTGCCAGCAAGCAGTTTCACAACTGGCTGACCATCAGCCAAGAAACCAACGTTGGGCGTGTTGATGTGCCAACGCTGGATGACAACGCCATGCCAAGCGAGACCCTGCAAGGCTACGTGCTCAAGGCATGGTTGCCAAAAGATATCCAAACGGCGGTGTGGCTGCATTATTTACCCAAAAAAAACAAAGCCAGACATCAACTAAATTTTTGGCTGCATCATTTGTGCTGGCAAATCGCGCGCCAAACCAGTCATGAACAAGTGGCACAGCATCACGGTAGCGCGTTGTGGCAGTATCATGACGCGTTGCTGTATTTACCACCCATCGAACACCAACAAGCGTACACCTATTTGCAAGACTGCTTGATGGTATGGCAACTCATGCAAGCGCAAATTACAATTTTGCCACCACAGGTGAGTTGTGATTATATCCAAAAGGCAACCGAACAGCCGAACGATAAGCCAAAACTGGATGTTTGGTTGCAAACTCACGTTACCTATGACGAGGTAGAGCATGCCACCTATAGCTTATGGCAATGGTTGTTAGACGATGACAACCCATGGGTGATTGTGCCATTTTTACAGCACCTAACAGGCCTGCTATATCAACCAATGTTGGACAATTTAAAACAAGCCAATTTATAGTTACTTGATAAATCAGCCCATTTAATCAATCAATCCATTTGATAACAACTGATAACAACGCACAATGACCATGCCAAACCAAATCGCCCAACCCACCGCCCAAACTGACTTAAGTGCTGCCGTCTTGCCGCCTGCTATTGCCTTGCCTTTGGTGGGCAAACATCTGATTGAAGCCTCAGCAGGCACGGGTAAAACATGGACACTGACGGGCGTGGTGTTGCGCTTGATTGTTGAAGGGGGGCAGCCGTGTGATCGTATCATCGCAACGACCTTCACCCGTAGCGCGGCGGCTGAAATGCGCCAACGTATCCGCGAGCGTTTGCAGGATTTTTACCGTGTGGTGCAGTTGGTACGCAGCCATGATCTAACCTTGCCGCGCCCGTTGGCCAAGCGCGGGCAGGCGGCCAACACGCCTGCTAGCCAATCACCCACCGCGAACAACCATGATGGCAACTTACCCTTAACCACCAAGCAGCGCGCGGCCGTGGACACGTTTTTTGAGCAGCTGACCGCGCTTGCGACCCATCATGGCTTAGCCAGTAAGCTTGAAGACCCAATCAACACGCATCTTATACGCTGGCTGGCAAGCCATGTGGTCAGTCAGTCTATGCCCAGTGTGGATTTTCGCATCGCGTATCAACGCACCGCAACCGCGCTCAATCAGCTTGACCGTTTGTTTGTTGGTACGCTTGATAGCTTATGTCAAAAATGGTTGCGTGAATTTAGCAGCGATACGGGCTTTTCGCCAGATATTCAAATTTGTGAGAATGTCGATGATATCATGCTTGGTATGATTCACGATCAGTTACGCGCTTTTTTGGCACAGGCTTATAACAGCAATCCTACACTGTATCAGCTACTCAAGCAGCAAAATATATTGTCACAACCACAGGGTTATTTGTCGGTAGTCAAGCAGGCGCAGTCATTTTATAGCGCACCGATTGATACCATCAAGCTAAATTTTGACTTGGACGTTGCGCACGCTGTGCACTTAGCGCGCGAAATTGCGCAAGCCGATGACAGTGATATTTTGCCATATTTGGATGAAAGTTTTCGTAGAAAACAGGGTATAAACGCAAATACTAATTTAGAAAAAAAATTTGATAGCTATACAGAATTAAAACAAAAATTGGCACATTGGAATTTAGCAGAATTACTGAACTTACAGAGGGTTGATGAGCTGTCAAACGCGTGGTTAATCGCGATTGATGAAGTTTTTAAAAAAAATAAAGGTTTTAATAAAAATAAAGATGATAAGCGCGAAACTTTTAAACAGTTGCCAACGGTTCAGCGGTTGCACGCGCTTTATGAGACCCTACAAGCCACCAAACAATATCTGGCCGATATCGGCTATTATTTTATCCAATTTATCAGCCGCTATGTACGTGAGCAATTGCCCAATGTGCTAGAGGCGCAGCGTTTGACCACCTATAGCCTACAACTGGCACGGCTAAATAACGCGCTGGCAGGCGAGCGGGGCTTACAACTGGCGCGTTACATCCGCCACCAATACCCCAATGCCTTGATTGATGAATCACAAGACTTAAACACCGAGCAGGCGTTGATGATTCAGCGGATTTATCTGGACAGCCATGACACGCCTGCCAATCATGCCGACAAATCACGCCAAACGGCACGGCAGGCGGCAGGGTTTTTGCTGTTGGTTGGCGACCCCAAACAGGCGATTTATGGCTTTCGCGGTGGCGATGTCTATAACTACAACGCGCTAAAACGGTTGTTTCCTACCAAGCCGATGGCCTTGACCCAAAACCGCCGTTCATCCAAACCATTGATTGACGCGCTGAATGTGTGGTTTGGTGCGCCAACGCCAGCCGATAACGCGCAAGTAACCTTGCCTAACGGTGACAAGTCGCCAGCCAACCAGCGGTATTATTTGGGCGATGAAATTTATTATCAGCATATTCAAGCCACCCGTGATACACCCGAATTGACGCTTGCCGACCCAGCCGATAGCGACATGCCCTTGCCAACGTTGTACCACTTGCAAATTTTAAAGCCAAAAGCCAACAAACAGGCACAACCACAAGGCACAGACGCCAGTAGCACCGCCCAAACCGACCAACAAGCCAACAAAAACGACAACCAAGACTTCACCGAAGGCCAAGTCATCGCTGCCCAAATCGCCGCTTTGCTCAGTCAAGGTGAGACTGGCAAGCCATTGGCACTAGATGGCAAGCCGCTGGCAGCAAGTGATGTGTGCGTATTGGCACGGACTGGCAAAGATTTGACCGAGGTTGAGCGCGCGCTAACCAAACGCGGTATTGCCAGTATACGCGTCGGCAGCCAAAGCGTGTTTGCCGACCGTATGGCAAAAGATTTACTCACCCTGATGCAAGCCATGCTTGCACCCTATCAACGTGGTAAACTCAAAGCCTTATTGCTGACCAGCTTTTTTCAACTGACCATACAGCAAGCGCAGATTGTGCTTGAAGATACTGACAGCAACGTAAGCGAGCATCTCGATGGCAACGCGCTCACCCCCCAACGCGATGCCGCACATCTCCAAACCATCTTGGCGCACAGTGGCGAGCTGTGGCAGCGGCAGGGTTTTTTGGCAGCGATACAGTGGCTTTTGCACCAAACCGCGCTACCATCTACCAAACATACGTTGAATTTTTGGCAAAACCTAGCCCGTCATCGTGACGGTGAACGGTTGTTGGTTGATTTGCGCCAACTGCTTGACATCATCAACGAGCAAGGCAGCGAGCAGCAAGCCAACGATTATCAACTGGTGGATTGGATGCGCCAGCTCACCAGCGCGCCGCCCAAAGACGATTGGGCAAAACAGCACACGTTGGCATCCGAGCAGGGCGTACAATTGATGACCATGCATGGCTCTAAGGGGTTAGAATTTGCCATTGTCTTTGTTGCAGGTATCAGTGGACAAGCCAACAAGAACAAAACCAACCAGCATCTGTTGTATCGCTATGACGCGCATGACATTGACCCTAGCACCGATCGCAGCAAAATTGGCCTACAAGGGCAGCGGCTGTCGGCCAGTCCGCAGCATCGCGCCAGCCAAACCGACTTGGTCGCTATTCATAAGCGGCAAGTCTATGAAGATAGCTTACGCTTATTGTACGTTGCCATGACACGCGCGCGTGAGCGGCTGTATGTGGTGACAACCAGCACCAAAGCAAGTTCGGGCGATGACTACATACTCAATGCGTTTGTACAAGATATCAAAACCCTGAGCTTACATGATGAGTTACAGCCGTATGTCAAGTTGGTTGATATCAACGCGCTACAACCATTTTTGGGCAAAACCTACCGCTACCATACGCCCAAAGACGATAGCACGCCGCGCCAAACCGTGGATTACAGAGCGCAGCAAGCGGATTTTGTACAAAATTTTAAAGGTTGGGCAAATACCAGCTTTACCGCGTTGGCAAAATTTTTAGACCCTAACCAACAAGCCGCCGCCATTCATCAGGACGATGTGGCAAGAAGTGGCGACGATAACAACGCGCACGACGACAACGCCAACCAGCAACCTCATGGTACGATAGCCGCACGTGCTGCCATCTCACCCGATGCGCCCATGCGGTTTCGTTTTGATAAAGGTATCAGCGCAGGCACATTTTTGCACCGCGTGCTAGAGGACATCGCCCAATACCACCATGAAGCACCGTCAGAAGGCGCGGTTGATACTGATAAATTGTTCAAATCAGCGCGTTGGGCTGCGATGATTGACCGTGCCTTGCGCAACCAGCAAATGCCTGCCAAGTATTTTTCGACCCTTGCTGCAAGCCACCAGCCAATCAAATACGACGGGCTGATTGACGAACCACAAGATGACTACATCGCGCTTAGTGCATGGTTGTTTGATATCATTCACACACCGTTTGACGCGACGGGGCAAAGTTTGGTGCAAATTGGCCATAAACAAAAAATTGCCGAAATGGGCTTTAGTTTGCGTCTGCAGCATCACTTATCCATCAATGCGCTCAATAAACTGCTCGCCAAATATGATATCACGCTCAATTTGCAAGGGCAGGGCAGTCCTAACGCAATTTGGCGGTATTTGCGCGGCGAGATTGATTTGGTCTATCAATATCAAAATAAGTTTTATGTGGTTGATTATAAAAGCAATTTTTTGGGCGCAAGTTTTGAGGATTATGACCCATCTGCCATGACGCGTGAGATGGATAAGCATGGCTATTGGTTACAGGCGTACATTTATCAAGTCGCGTTACATCGGTTTTTAAAACTGCGCTTGCCAAACTATGCCATCACGGAGCATTTAGGCGGGGTTGAATATGTATTTTTGCGCGGTGTGTCGCGCGAAGCGGAGCACACGGGCAAATTGCAGTTGCCCAGTAATATTGACTTAATTCAAGAACTCGACCAGCTGTTTGGCGCGTTTTGACATGACTTTTTGATAAAAAACTTTTAGGACAATGACATGCAGCCACAAAACCCATCGAATCAAACAGATGATAATCAAGCAAACGAGCAGCCTATGCCGCCAGCGGCTATTGAAAATATTGAAAACCCATACAGCACGTTTAGCCAGCAATTACAGACGGTGGCAGATTTTATTTTGGCTCGACAAGCCGATAAAAATAGCCTAAGCAAAAATAAAAATACAAAAGCCAACAACACCAAAGAAAAGCCCGAACTCAACTCATTCAATGACTTAAAAAACCTTTTTGGACAACTTAGCGAGAACCTAAGCGAAGGGCATACCGTTTACCAACCAGCATTGCATAATGACCAAATCAACGCCGATAACATCACACACTGGCAGCAACAGCACTGGCTTACGGTGATAAATCCTAACGCTCAAACTGCATTGGGGAAGGTAAATACGCCGCTTGTTATGCAATACTTGAACCATGTCCAAACCCAAGCCGTATTTTGGTTACAGCGCGAATGGGCAGCCGAGCGTCAATTGGCAGCGCAGCTGATGACCATCGCACGCCAGCAGATTCGCCAGCAAGCCGATGCAATAGGGCAGACGATATCCCCAAACACCATGCAAAACAACGCACCCAAACCCAATGCCCAACAGCAGCAAGCCATCCACAATGCCCAACAACATGCCTTAAGCATCATCACAGGCGGGCCGGGTACGGGTAAAACTTTTACCGTGGCGCAGCTTGTACAGGCGCGTTTGGCAAATCACGAACGTGAACGCAAAATCAATCCCAATCAGCCACCGCTAGCAATTGCGCTGACCGCACCGACAGGCAAAGCCGCCCAACGCATGCGCGAGTCACTTGCCAACAGCATGCCAGATGCCATTTCCACACTTGATGATGCCAAGACCTTACACCGTCTGTTGGGTATTGGGCAAACAGGCGTACCACGCTATCATGCAAACAATCCATTGCCGTATGATGTGATCATTGTCGATGAAGCCTCAATGCTTGGGCTTGAGCTTGCCAGCCAATTGGTCAATGCCATCAAGCCTAGCACGCAGCTGATTTTGTTGGGGGATGCCAATCAGTTGGCGGCGGTCGAGGCAGGCGCGGTGTTGTCGGATTTGTGCCAAGTACCTGCATTGCAGCCGTATCATACCGAGCTGACCGAATCCAAACGCTTTGCCGCAGACTCTGCCTTGGGACAACTTGCGCGCGTGGTACTGTTGCCAAATACCACCACCGCTGACAAACAGGCTAAATTCAGGCAAGCCAAAGCAGGATTGACCAAAACCGACATCAAGACAGGACTTGGCCAAGTTGCTGCCGATAATCAGCCAACTTTGCGCTGGTTTGAGGTACGCCAACATACGCCAATTGCTGACTTATATCGCATCATCGCTGCGCCGTTTCATGACTTTTTTGCGCTGATGCGTGATTGGCAAAGTAGTGGCGCAGATGTGCATGACGCGGCCGACCGCCAGCGGCTATTTGCCAAATTTGATGCCTACCGTGTACTCAGTGCCGGCCATCAGGGGCAGCTAGGCACACAAACGCTTAATAAAACGTTGCGCCAAGCGTATTTTAATTTTGCCCATATGAGTGCAACGCAAGATTTTTTCTATCACGGTGTGCCGATTATGGTCAATAAAAATGACTATCAGCTGGGGCTGTTTAACGGTGATATTGGTATTTGTGTACAGCAAGCAAACACCGTGTGGGTGTGTTTTGCCGAGCAGGTGATTGACAGTCGCCGCCTAAGTCAAGAAAGCTGCGAATGGGCGTACGCGCTAAGCATTCATAAATCCCAAGGCTCAGAATTTGATCATGTGGCGGTCTGTATTGACATCAGCCACCAGCGGCTACTAAGCCAAGAGCTGGTTTATACCGCCATCACGCGCAGCCGTGGGGCATTGACGCTGGTGAGCAGTGCAGCCACGCTGGGCCAAGCGATTACCCAACAAGGTAACCGCCAAACGGGCTTAACCTTGCAGTTTGACACGCTGTAGTTTTAGAGTATCTAAAAATTTAAAAGGTGACCTGCTAAATCGCTAAACCGCGTTTTCTTTTAGCGCGTAGATACCCGGCATGTGACGCAAATAGCCGTGATAATCCATGCCGCAGCCGTACACGTAGCGGTCTGCAACATCAAGTCCAACAAAATCTGTCGTAAAATCTGCCACTTTGCGTGCATGGACTTTGTTGAGTAGCACACATGTGCGCACGCTGGCAGGGTTTTCGGCGCGTAATTCATCCACCACGGCTTTGAGCGTGATGCCTTCATCAAAGATATCATCAATCAATAAGACATCTTCGCCTGCTAAATTGACATCGGGGCGGTGTAGCCACGTTAGCTTGTCAGTGCCTTGGTTATCGCGGTAGCGCGTGGCGTGGATGTAGTACATGCGATGATAAAAGGTAAATTGGGTCAAAAGCTGCCCTGCAGGGATGAGACCGCCGTTCATCACCACCATCACAATCGGATTGCGCCCTGCGTAGTACAGATTGACACTGGCGGCAAGGCGTTCATACGCGGCTTGTACCTCAATACGGCTGATTAAGCATTCTGAATTACGCAGTACGCGTTCAATCTCTTGATTACTAAGCGCGGGCATGGTGTTTCCTTTACACTAAACAAAATTTGGCTAAGTGGCTAAACTAAAAAAATCTGCGCCAACCATCAGGCGTAAAAAATCAAGCTTCAAAAATCAATGTGCCATAATACGCGCTAAAGCGTGCCAGCGCATCTTGCGGCATTTGTGGAATCAGCCGTTGCAAGGCTACCGATACCACTTTATTAATCACACCTTCAGCAACGGGAATGGCGCGGCGTTTAATCATACCAAGCGGCAGGGTTTTGGTAAAATCGCCCATAAAATGTTGCAAACACGCCTGCACCAGTTGGGTGAATAGGCGCGTTAAGTTGTCGCGCTCGGCTTCGCCTTGGCCTTGCTGCACGCGCTCAATACACGCCAACAGCTCACGCGCTAAGCGGTCATCTAGCGGCACACTGATACGGCGTTGCCCGTCTGCATCGCGAAACAAGACTTGTTTGTCCAAAAATTCAAAACTCGGCAGCACCTGTGCATTATCCGCAGGCGATAGTAGCGTGTTAATCAGCTTATCAACGGTGACATGGATGGTGTCATTGGCTTTGACCAAATGCGCGCGCCGCTCGGAGTGCTCGGGCATGGCTTCAATGAGTTTGCCAAGCATGGCATCAAGCAATTCTTGATTGACCATGTGGGTGATTTGGTCGCGGTAGGTGTCATAGTTTACATCCGCGCCGCCTTCAATCAGCGCGTAGGCTTCGTCGATTTTATCGGACAAATCTTGTGAGGGGTGAAAACCAAAATAGTAAGTCATAATCATCACGTGTTGTTATCTAAATAAAGTAAAACTGCACCTAGACAAGGATAAGGTGTTTGGTTTTAGACAATAACTTTAACAGGATAATATCGGCAGAACAATCACAGAACAAGTTTAGCCAACCAATTTTAACAAAACCGCTGAAATCGGTGGTTTTTTGCACGCTTGGCTTTAGGCGGTTGGTTTTAGATGTTTATCATTTGTTAAGCGTTAAAAGCTTGTGTCTGTGTCTAACCACACCCAACCATTTTCTAGCCAGTCGGCAAGGTCATCTAGCGGCACGCCAGCCGCGTCAAAATCCGCCGCCGTCAAACGCTCCCCATCAGCAAGGCGGCGCAGCAGCGCTTGCGCGTTGGGTGCGATGTCATCGGGCGCGATGTATTCGCCATTGATAAACAAATCAACAGCCAAGCTGTCAGGGTTTGCGGTATTGATACGCGGCTGATACACCATGCGTCCTGCCAAATCTTGCCGCACGCCTGCACCGTCTGCCAAGGCTTGCGCCAATGCATCCAAATCGGTCAAATCGTCATCAAGCTCGGGCAGTAGCAAATCGTATTGGCGTTTGCTGACGGTTTCCATGATGGCGCGGCTAAGCAGTGCGTCGCCTTGTGCGCTTTGTAGCATGGCAAGTAGCTGACGCTTGATGTCAGCAAGGCTTTCGGGCGCGACCATACCCACCGACCGATGGGCAGCAGGGTGGGGCGGTTGGGCGATTTTTAGCGGAATTGCCAGCGCGTCTTCATGCGTCGCCACATCTGCCAGCGCATCTAGCAACGTCAGTACCGACGGGCGGCGGCATCCAAATGAAAATGTCAGGCAATCATCCAACGCCACACCATCATGCGCCAAATTGCTGGGTACATACAGCACGTCACCTGCCGATAGCACGTCATCAAAAATGATTTGCCCCATGTCGCTTAGCACACGCAGCGGCTGATTGGGCAAAAACTCGCTGTTTGCGTCGCACATTTTGCCCAGTCGCCAGCGGCGTTTGCCGTAGCCTTGTGCCAAAAATACGTCATAATTGTCATAATGACCGCCCACGCCGCCGCCTGCAGGCGCGTAGGATACCATGATGTCATCGCGCTGCCATTGCGGCACAAAGGCGAATGCCTGCCACAGCAAGGCAAGTTCGGGCGACCATTGTTCCAAGTTTTGTACCAATACTGTCCAATGCTCGGGCAAGTGTTGCCAAACATTCGGGCTAAATGGGCTGGTTTGTAGCTGCCATTGGTGGTCTTGTTGGCTAATTAGCCGCGCGGTGGCGTTGTCATCTTGTGCCAGTGCCACGATGTCATCGGGTTCAAATCTGCCGATGAGTTGCGGCAAGCCGTTTTTGATGAGTAGGGGTTTTTGTTGCCAGTATTCTGCCAAAAACTGCTCAGCGGTGATGTCGGGCGGTAGGCATAGCGGAATGGTTGGGGTAGGCGTTGGCATCATTTGGTCTAATCGGGCGGTTAAAGATTGGCGTGATTGTAGCATAGCTGGCGGTGGGTCGGTAGTTGTCGCTGATGGAATGGGTTTAATCGGGTGGGTGGCGCAGTACTTTACAAGCGTGATTTTTTCAGTTATGTTAAGCACAACACGCCCTAATATCAATAATAATTGCCGCAAGGACGCTGGCAAGCATGGGCGGCTTGGGTAGGGCGGTTGTCGTGGTGATTGACAAGCCTTAGCCGTGTCATGCAGTGATGAACTCAATACAGGAGCCAAGGAAGGTATGAGTGCAATTTTAAACCAACACGACGACTACCACGCTGTTTCACAGGCGCATTATTTTCCACTACTTGTCAAATCATTGCTGTACCGTGCGCGCGCGGTGGCCAATGATGAGCGTATTTATTACGCTGATAAATCCCACTACACCTATCGCGAATTTTTTGCTCGTATCCACCGCTTAGCCAATGTATTGATGGGCTTAGGGTTACAAGGCGGTGATATTGTCGCGGTGATGGATTGGGACACGCCGCGCTATTTGGAATTATATTTTGCTGTGCCGATGTGTGGGTTGGTTTTGCAAACTGTCAATGTGCGGCTATCACCTGATAAGGTGCTTTATACGCTCAATCACGCCCGACCCAAGGCGTTATTTTTGAATGCCGAATTTGCACCCATGGTTGCCAATCGCTGTGACGATGTGCCAAGCCTTGAGCATGTGGTGTGGATGAGTGATGACGGCACGCCCATCCCAAATGCCACCAAAACTAGCAATAACGATATTGTGGGCGAATATGAGGCGTTATTGGCCGCAGCAAGCCCGACGTTTGATTTTCCTGATTTTGACGAAAACACCATTGCGACGACGTTTTATACCAGCGGTACGACGGGCGACCCCAAGGGCGTGTTTTTTACCCATCGTCAGTTGGTTTTACACACGCTTGGGCTGGTGGCAACAGTCGCGCCAAACTGTGATCCGCACGGCATTCGCTACAGTGATGTGTATATGCCGCTTACGCCGCTGTTTCATGTGCATGCGTGGGGTGCGCCGTATTTGGCGACAATGTTGGGGCTCAAGCAAATTTACCCAGGGCGTTATCTCCCTGCACGGTTGGTAGATTTGATTGAACAGCATCAAGTTACGTTCACTCACGGCGTGCCTGCCATTGTGCAAATGCTGCTCAAAGAAATGACAAGCCGTGGCGGACGGTTTAATGGTTTAAAAATGTTGGTTGGCGGCTCACGGCTAACCGAAGGGCTGGCGCGTGCAGCCGTGGCACAGGGTATTGAAGTGGCAGCCGCTTATGGTATGTCAGAGACCGCGCCAATTATCGCGACGGCGACATTTCGTGCAGATGATGACCCCGACCCCGACCAAGCCATCCAACGCCGCATTCGTACAGGCACGCCCGCGATGCTGACCGAAATCCATATTTGGGGGGAGGGTGACCAACGCCAGCCACAAGATGGGCGCAGCGCAGGCGAGTTGGTGGTACACGCACCTTGGCTTACCCAAAGCTACTATAAAAACCGTGATGCAGGCGAATCATTGTGGCAAGGTGGCTATTTGCACACGCAAGACATTGCCCACATGGATGCACAAGGCAACGTACAAATCACCGACCGCCTCAAAGACGTTATCAAAACGGGCGGTGAATGGGTATCATCGCTTGAGATAGAAACAATTTTGTCGTTGCATCCCAGTGTTGCCGATATCGCGGTGATTGGCGTATCCGATGACAGATGGGGCGAGCGTCCATTGGCGATAGTTGCCCTCAAGCCCGACCATGCCAACACCAATGCCGAGGATATTTTGGCATTGGGACAGCAAGCGGCAGAGCGTGGACTGATTGCCAAATACGCCATTCCAAGCGAGCTTAAAATTCTGCCCGAACTGCCCAAAACCAGCGTCGGTAAATTGGACAAAAAGGTCATGCGTCAGATGTTTGCCGCAGGGTTGTATGGTTAGGCTTGCGCCAACCAGCCTAAAACTAAATCAAAAAAGCCTAGCCGAATATGCTGGGCTTTTTATTAAAAAACCCATAGGGTTGTATAATGCACCGTATATGCTAAACTAAACATATTTTTACCAATCAGACGGCAAACATTGGTATATATTATTTAACATAATATACATTATGCGAAATATGATAAAATCGACCAGAAATCGCGCAACAAAAGCCCGTATCTATAAACGGGCTGATACATAACGTACGCAAATTAACCCAGCGTCAGCAACACGCTGTCGTATTCCACCTTGGCATCATGCTCCAACACGCTTGTCACCGTGCCCGCGTATTCACTGACCACTGGTAGCAGCCGCGCCAATGATGCAACATAGCCGATGGTATCACCAACTTGCACACAATCACCAACTTGCACACACACAGGGCTGATGGCATCGGGCGCGGTTTTGAAACGTCCAACATAGGGCGAACGAATGGCAAGCGGCTCTTGGTGTTGGTGTGGCTCTGGGTTTGGGGTGTGTTCAGCGGTGATAAGTCGAGCTGGCACATTGGTCAGCGTGCGGTCAGTGCGGTTTTTAACATACACACACGTGTCACCCACCGCAACCTCAACACTGACAAGCTGACTTTGGGCAATCAGCTGCACCACGGTGCGTAATTGTGCGGTGTCAAAATTTAGCATAATTTGGTCTCTTAGGTTTTGGCAAAAGTTTAAGCACGTCTGGGCGCGGCAATCGCAATGCCTTGTTCGTTTAGTGTGGCAAAAATCCGCTGGGCAAAGGCAACCGCGTGTGCCGAATCACCATGTAGGCAAATGCTATCCGCTTGTACGGCAATGGTTTGACCATTGATGCTGGTGACCGTGCCTTGGGTAATCATTTGTAGGACCTGTGCCAAGGCTTCGTCGTCGTTTTCAATTACGGCATTGGGCTGGCTACGCGCGACCAACGCGCCGTTGTCTTCATAGCGGCGGTCGGCAAAGACTTCGGATTCTACCGCCAAGCCAAGCGCGCGCGCGGCATCAATCAATGCACCGCCCGATAATGCCATGACGGATAGATTTGGGTCAAACTGTTGAATGGTACGCGCCACAACGGCGGCAAGCGTTGGGTCTTTGGCGGCTTGGTTGTACAACGCGCCGTGTGGTTTGACATAAGATAGCGTCACGCCGACTTGCTTGCATAAGGCTTGTATTGCGCCAAGTTGGTAGCTTAGCACGGCAGCAACATCGCTGGCGGCTAGATATTGGTTGGTTCGCCCGAAGTTTGCGCGGTCATCATAGCTTGGGTGCGCCCCAACGCGCACGCCGTGTTGTTTGGCAAGTTGCAAGGTTTGGTACGCTGTCACGGCAGAGCCTGCGTGCAATCCACAGCAGATATTGGCAGAGCTGACAATCTCAAGCAATGCCGCGTCTTGCCCGCATTCTTCAGCCACATCCGCGTTTAAATCAATGCGCAATGCTGGGTTCATGTTAAATCCTTATAAAAAATATTTAAAAATCATAAACTTGCATACCGACGAATCTGCGCCACATAACGCTCGTATTGCGTGCGCGCGGCAATCGCTTGTGCCAATTCCACATAAGCAAAACGGCACGCCTGCCCAAAACGCAACTGGGCAAAACGCCCGATATCAGCCTCAATGATGGTCGCGATTTTGGGATAGCCGCCTGTGGTTTGGGTATCTGCCATCAGTACGATGGGCTGCCCCTGTGGCGGCACTTGAACCATGCCAATATCAACACCGTGTGAATGCATCTGTAGCGGTGCGTCTAGCGTCAGCTCTACCCCCTCAAGGCGATAGCCCATGCGGTTACTGCTGCTGGTGAGTTTCCACGGTGTATTGACAAAATCCTGCTGTGCGCGGCGGCTAAATGCAGCAAATTCACTATTTTTTAGCACACGTATCAGCGGTGTGTCAGGATGGTCGGCAGCGATTGCTTGCAAATCTTGGCTCAAGGTTGGCACAAATGGCGTTACACCAATCGGCTGGCTATTGGCACGACCGCGTTCATGGCTGTCGGCAACGACTGTCACGCTATCCCCTGCTTGTAGCATGCGCCCATGATAGCCGCCAAAACCTGCCTTGCTGTTGGTGCTTGCCGAACCCAGCACGCTTGCCACTTCAATACCGCCTTGTACGCACAAATAACCGTGCATGCCTTGCACCGCGCGCACCAGCGTTAGGGTATCGCCTGCCCGCGCCTGCGTGCGCCAACCGTTTGGCACACGCTGTTTGTCGTCCATAACTCTGCTTAAATACGCCTCAAAGAGCGCGCCAGTTAAGCAAAACACCGTATCTTGGCTAAAGGTTAGCGTCAATCCGCCCAACGTGATTTCAATCGCGGCAGCATGGTCGGCATTGCCCAATAGCGCGTTGCCTGCACGCAATGCCCATGTGTCCATCGCGCCGTTGATACCGATACCAAAACCGCGCTGTCCAAAGCGTCCCAAATCCTGCACGCTGGCTAAGCCACTGACGGCTTGAATATTTAACACAGGCTTGGCGTTGGTTGGTGTGGTTGCATGCTGCGGCTGCATGGTTGGCATCCCCTACTCGATTTTTAAGTTTTTTGGTATTGTTTAAAAAATTACTTGAATGTAAATGGTCGTTTAACCTATTCAAGCACATCAACCGCGACAAATTGTAAGGTATCGCCTGCTTTGAGCAACGTCGGCTGAGGCTTAGCAATATCAAACAACGGCAAATCCGTGCGCCCCAGTAGCTGCCAACCGCCTGGTGAGGCAAACGGATAAATGCCCGTCTGCTCGCCACCAATACCGACCGAACCTGCAGGCACTTGCTTGCGCGGTGTGGCGTGGCGTGGCATGTGTAACGCGGCAGGCAAGCCGCCCAAATACGGAAAACCAGGCTGAAAACCAATGAAATACACGGTATAAATCGGCGCAGTGTGCTGCGCGACCAGCTCGGCAACGCTTAGGTTTTTCATCGCTGCCGCGGCCGCCAAGTCAGGGCCGTATTCACCGCCATAGCGTACGGGAATTTTGATGTGTTGCCCGTCAATCTGCTTGGGCTTACGGTTATGGTCGGTAAAATCTTGCAAGGCGCGTTGCAAATGGTGCAATTGAGCAACGCTTAACGCGTGGGTATACACGCTTAGCGTATTCATGCCAACAACCGTTTCAACCACCCACGGCCCGACGCCTGCCAACGTCAAGATAGCCTCCGCCCAACGCCAACATAACTGCTGCTGCTCAAGGGTGACAGGTTTGGGCAAAAACAGCGTCAAGCATCGCTCACCACAAATTTGCCATGTTTCATGCGGCATAAGGTTGTTAGCGTCCGTTGGCATGGTTTTTATCCTATGGTTTGATATGGTGAACAGCAAATGTGCCCGTGGTTACGCATTGGGTGCGATCAAGCGGTCTTTGGGTAAATCTGCGCCGTTCATCGGTAGATTGGCTTGATTTGCCGCTAGCCATTCTGCCAAATAATGAATACTGCTGCCGCCTTGGACAAAGGCTGTATCTGCCAAAAACGCTTGGTGCAAGGCCTTGTTGGTCAAAATCCCCGTCACGGTCAGCTCTGATAATGCCGCTTGCATTTTTGTGATGGCTTGCTCACGGGTCGGTGCGTACACGCACAGTTTGGCAATTAGGTTGTCATACTGCGTCGGTATGCGATAGCCCGATTCAATATGGCTATCGACGCGCACGCCATTGCCTGCAGGCAGGTGGCAATAGTCAATCTTGCCTGCGCTCGGCATAAAGCTAAACGGATGCTCAGCATTAATACGGCATTCGATGGCATGCCCTAAAAGCGTCACATCATCTTGGCAAAAACTTAAGGGCTCACCTGCTGCGACCTTGATTTGCTCGGCAACCAAATCAATGCCCGTTACAAGCTCGGTCACAGGATGCTCAACTTGAATGCGCGTGTTCATCTCAATAAAGAAAAACTCGCCATTTTCATACAAAAACTCAAACGTACCCACGCCGCGATAGCCCATTTGGCGGCACGCATTGACACAAGCCTGCCCGATTTTGGCGCGCTCGGCAGCGCTGATGTGTGGGGCAGGCGCTTCTTCAATAACTTTTTGGTGACGGCGCTGGCTTGAGCAGTCACGCTCACCCAAATGCACGGCGTTGCCATGGTTATCGGCGATAACTTGAATCTCAATATGACGCGGCTGCTGCAAATAACGCTCCATATACACGGTGGGATTGCCAAACGCGGTGCTGGCTTCTTTTTGGGTCATTGCCACAGCGGCAAGCAGCTCAGTTTGTTGGGTCACCACGCGCATGCCACGCCCACCGCCACCGCCTGCTGCTTTGATAATCACGGGCAGACCAATCTGTTCTGCCAATGCCAGTATCGCTGCGTCATCGTCAGGCAGTGCACCGTCCGAACCTGGTACGCACGGCACGCCTGCAGCCAGCATGGCTTGTTTGGCGGCAACTTTATCACCCATTTGGCGGATATTGGCAGCGGTTGGCCCGACAAACGTCAAGCCTGCCTGCGCCACACGCTCAGCAAATTCGGAATTTTCTGACAAAAACCCATAACCTGGGTGAATCGCTTGCGCGCCCGTCAATTCTGCTGCCGCCAAAATCGCGTCTTGATTGAGGTAGCTTTGGGTAGAAGGTGCGCCACCGATACACACGGTTTCATCCGCCATGCGCACGGGCAATGAATCACGGTCAGCGGTTGAATGCACCAGCACCGAGCGGATACCCAGTAATCGGCACGCCCGAATCACCCGCAGGGCAATCTCGCCACGGTTGGCAATCAATAGTTTGTCAAAATATGGGCGATTGGTGGCGGGGTTGGTCAAAGCGTTGTGAGCAGTTGCAGTCATGGGGGTGTTCCAACGATAAAAACAATAAAAACCCACGCGGTATGTCACGCGCGTGGGCAAATGCGCGTCAATTTGGTCGCGCCATGTAAACCAAATATGAACAACTAGCCTAGCACAATCAGCGGTTGGTCGTATTCAACCATATCGCCATCCTTGGCTAAAATGTCGCGCACCGTGCCTGCGCGCTCGGCTTTGACCTCGTGCATGATTTTCATCGCCTCGATGATGCACAAGGTATCACCCACCGCCACCGTTTGACCCACGTCAATAAACGGTGGGTGGTCGGGGCTGGACTTGCGATAAAATGTGCCAACCATCGGTGAGGTGATGGGCGCAGCGGCAGCCGTGTTGGTGGCTGGTTGAGATGGCGTGGCTATCGGGTCAGCGTTGGCAGCTTGGGGAGATGGATTGGCGGTTTGCACAGGTTTTGGTTGAGCGTGTGGCGGACGCGGTGCATGGATGTCGTGGGTGGGTGCGGTGGCAGCATTTGAGGCGGTTGTCTCATGCGCATGGCAGACAATGCGAATTTGGGTATCGCCTTGGCGCAGCTCCAAAACATCGATATTGGCTTGTTCGGCAAGCGCCAGTATGTCCGCCAACTGCTGCAAATCAATAGTCATCGCCACGTATATGCCCTCTTGTGCCCATGCCGATTTGGCAAGCCTTTTGGTGACCAATTACTATAGCATAGCGGTCAGATTGGTGACAATATCTGCACCGCCAAGCCAAGAAATATTTCTCGCCAAGCGGGTGCTGCGTGGTAAGATTTGGCTTTGTGTTGCGGCAGCAAGGTTAGGGAGAATCAAACGATGTTGCGATGGATTGCCAAAAATAGCACGATTGTGATGCCAGCGTTGTGTGTGCTGGGTATGGTGTTGCCCGATTTATCGACGATGGTGCTTAAGACCCTGCCTGCAATTTTGTTTTTTTTGATGTTTTTTACTTTACTTGGGTTGGATGAACGTAAGCTGCTACGCAACATGGCGTTGCCCAAAACGTGGCGGTTTGCGGTCATGCAAACGGCAGGCATGACCCTGATTGCCACGGGGGTGGCGTGGCTGTGCGGTGCGCGTGGAGATTTGCTACTGGCGATTGCGGCGGTATCGGTGACCGCGCCGTTGTTTGGTAGTGGTGCGTTGGTCAATGCGCTTGGGTTTGATGCGCTTGAGGCTATGGCCATGACGATTGCCGCAACGTTGTTGATGCCCGCGATTTTGTTGGGTGTTTTGACGCTGCTAGCGGCAGATGGCGCGACGGTGGATTTTGCCTTGTATGGGCGGCGGCTGGCGGTGTATGTCATTGCGCCGATGATATTGGCGGCGGTGGCACGGCGCACGTTGCCCACACGCTGGCTGCAAACCGCCTATCCGCTGGTGGCGCGGTACAATATCATTTTGTTGATGGCGTTTCCGCTGGGCTTGGTGGGCGGTTTTCGGCGTGAGCTTGACGACGATCTGGGCACGGGTGTTTTGTTGTTTGTCATCGCGGTGGCGTTGGTGGTGTTGTATTATTTTGGCATGTATATGCTGTATCGCAAAAAGGGGCTGGAGGAATACATCACCGCCTCGCTGATTAGCGGTGGGCGCAACTTGATGCTAACCTACTCCATTGCGCTGCCGTTTTTGGGTACAATGTTTTTGCCGCTGGTGGGTGCGGCGCAATTACCGATGTTTAGCCTGTCGTGGGTGGCACGGCGGATGATTGCACGCCACCATCGTGAGCAGGGCGCAAAGCCCACCATCACGCTTGATAGCTGATGGCATAACACCGATTGTGAAAAGGATACAACCATGCGTAAGCCTGTGGATTATCGTCTGTATTTGGTGACTGACCAAAGCTGCCTGCCTGCAGGCGTGACGTTGGCACATGCGGTTGAACAAGCGATTGTGGGCGGCGTGACGTTGGTGCAACTGCGCGAGAAAAACCTTGATAGTCGCGCGTTTTATGAACAAGCGTTACAAATCAAAGCCATTTGCGACCGCCACAATGTGCCGCTACTGATTAATGACCGCGTGGATATCGCGCTGGCGGTCGATGCCGATGGCGTGCATGTCGGGCAAAGTGACTTGCCTGCTGCTGTCGCGCGGCGATTGCTGGGCGCGGATAAAATCATTGGCGTGTCAGCGCGCACGGTGGCACAAGCTTGCCAAGCCCAAGCGGATGGTGCGGATTATATCGGCGTGGGCGCGGTGTTTGCCACCCACACCAAACACGATGCCAAAACGGTGGACATGCCGACGCTTGCCGCTATTTGGGCGGCGGTGGACGTGCCGATGGTAGCCATTGGTGGTATCAATGCCAAAACCTTACCCACCTTACAACAAAACTTACTGATCACGGGGGTCAAAACCAGTGGCATTGCCGTGGTGTCAGCGATTTTGGGCGCAGATGATAGCCGCGCGGCTGCGGCCGCGTTAAAGCGGCTGTGGATGAATGAGGGCTAGTTTTTAAAGATTGTATTAGGCTTGGGGTGCAGCCTTGACGGATTTTTTTCCTTCACGTATAGTTTATAGATTTGATTGTTTTTTTAAAATATCTAAGCGATAACAATCACCCAACAAACATTACACACGCCTGTTGTACCATCGCCTACAATAGCTGGGCGTAAACCGATTTTTTTGCCACAAATAAAAAAGGACAAACCATGTCAAACCAACCAACCGACACCATTTGCCAACACCTCAAAGACCCAAGCCTACTACAAACCGACTGCTTGATTAACGGCGCGTGGCAAGCTGCCAGCGATGGGCAAACCTTTGCGGTGACCAATCCGTATGATGGTGCAACCATTGCACAAGTGGCAAGCCTGTCTGCCGATGACGTGCGCGCTGCTGTTGCCCATGCCACCCGTGCACAAGCCGACTGGGCGGCACAAACGGCCGAGGCACGCGCCAAGATTCTGCACCAATGGGCCGATTTGATTGATGCCAACCGCGACGACTTAGCAACCATCATGACGCTTGAGCAAGGCAAGCCGATTGGTGAAGCGCGTGGCGAGATTGACTACGCCAACCGCTTTATCCGCTGGTTTGCCGATGAAGGCAAGCGCGTGTATGGCGACACCATCCCTGCGCCTGCCAGCGACGCGCGTATTTTGGTGCTCAAGCAGCCTGTTGGCGTGTGTGCAGCGATTACGCCATGGAACTTCCCTGCGGCGATGATTACACGCAAAGTCGCGCCTGCCTTGGCGGCAGGTTGTGCGATTATCGTCAAACCTGCCGAGTTGACACCCCTGACCGCATTGGCCTTGGGCGAATTGGGGCAGCGCGCAGGCTTGCCTGCAGGCGTGCTGCAGTTGGTGACGGGTAAATCCGCTGTGGTCGGCGGTGTGCTGACAAGCGATGCGCGGATTCGTAAACTATCATTCACAGGTTCTACCAAAACGGGGCGGCTATTGATGGCGCAATCTGCCGATACGCTCAAAAAGCTGTCGATGGAATTGGGCGGTAACGCGCCGTTTATCGTGTTTAATGACGCGGATTTGGACGCGGCTGCCGATGGCTTGATTGCATCTAAATTTCGCAACGCAGGGCAAACGTGCGTGTGCGCCAACCGCGTGTTTGTGCAAGCTGATATCAAAGAGGCGTTTTTACAAGTGTTGTTGCCCAAGGTGCGCGCCCTGCAAGTCGGCAATGGCATGGATGACAGCACCACCATCGGGCCGCTTATCAATGCCAACGCGGTGGACAAGGTGCGCGATTTGCTCAATGACGCATTGGCCAATGGGGCGAAGTTGGTGTTGGGCGAGCCCCTACCCGACACGCCTGCCAAACTTGCCAATGGCGCACCCAATTTATTGATTGAGCCGATTGTCATTGAGGGTGTGACCGATGACATGGCGATTAGCCAGCAAGAAATTTTTGGGCCTGTGCTGGCCATAGCAACGTTTGATGATGAAGCCGAGGTCATCGCGCGCGCCAATGCGACCGAGTTTGGCTTAGCCAGTTATTTTTATACCAACGATTTGGCACGCTCTTGGCGCGTCACCGAACAGCTAGAATACGGCATGGTCGGGCAAAATACGGGATTAATTTCTAATGAGGTTGCGCCCTTTGGTGGTGTGAAGCAGTCGGGCTTTGGGCGCGAGGGCTCAAAATACGGCATCGATGAATACATCGCGGTCAAATACTGGCAAGTGCGCTTAACTTAAACACCGTGCTCTCAAACCAGCGGCTATGACTAAAATATTTATGGCTAAAACGTCATAGCCGCCTACCCTAACAGTTTGACTTTCTGCCTTGTCTAAGGCGTTGAATCAAGCCGTTTTAGCCATGCCAACACGGTGTAATTAAATAGCTCGGGCTCATCCACCGTCACCCAATGCGATGTTTTGAAACCGCTGACTTGATTGACAGGCTTTTTGGCCACATCAATCAGCCATGCCGCTGAATGAAACATCGTCGGCTTTTGGGTAGCATAAGCAAACAAAAATGGGCAGGCAAAATCCAGCGGTTTTAAGTCGTTAAATCCGCCTTTGGCTTTTGTCCATGCCGCGTAATACGGATAGCCCATGTTGGCATGAATTGACTTGGCAGGGGCAGGCGCGCCCAGCACCTTACCCACCGTTTCGGCAATGGCATCACCGATGCGGCCATTGATGCGAAACGCGGCCGCCAAGGGCAGTTGATAGCCTGCAATCACTAGCCTATCTTTGAGCGTCAAGCTTGCATTAAACGCCTTGCTGTAAGCGTCGCCAACATCGACACCAACCAAACGACTAACGCGCTTAGCATAGCGCAGCGCATACTGGTAGCCATACAGACAGCCCCAGTCATGGGTCATCAAAATCACGGGTTGCTCGGGGCTGACGTGATCAATGACTTGGCGAATGGTGTCGATGACTTCTTGCAACGAAAATACCCGTGGGGGTGCGTCAGGCTGGTCAAACGCAGGCAAGGTAAATGTCACGCAGCGGTAATGATCCTTAAAAAACGCAACTTGTTGTTGCCATAGAGCTTTGGTGTCTGGCCAGCCATGAATCATGACCAGTGTTTGCTCGCCGTCGCCTTCAATACTGCCATTTACGCCTGCGATTTGAAAATTGGTTGCCATCGTTGCCTCGGACTCGGTGTTGTGTGTTGTGTGTTGTGTGTTGTGTGTTGTGCCAGTAAGCTAGTTTTAGCCGATGGTGGGTAGTTGTCAAGCGTTTTATGATAAATTAACCTTGTGTGACCAAGTGTTACTTATGATTCACTGCATAATACCAACGTCTGTTGGCTGATAAATTGACGCGCCTGTCCGCTGATGGGGTCAATAAAGTCAATGGTTTTTGCCAGTAGCTGTAACGGACGCGACAAGTCGCTTGTGCCGATGGGCTGCACGGTTGGATAAAGGTTGTCGTTGAGCAGCGGCATACCAAGGCTTGCCATGTGGACGCGCAGTTGATGTTTTTTGCCTGTTAATGGGGTAAGCTCGTAGAGGCTCACCGCGCCGCCGTGTTGTATCAGTTTGATATCCGTCACCGCGTTGGGCGCGCCTGCCACAATTTGGCTTAAAAAAAACGGCTCACCGCGCTCAATGCGGTTGGCCACGCGATACGGGTACGCCAAATCCGTGCGCGTGGGCGCGATGGCGTGATAGACCTTGTGCATGGTGTGGTTGGCAAAACCTTGTTGATAAATGCCACGGCTGGCAGGATTGACCGACAGCAGCATCACGCCTGCCGTGTCCTTGTCCAAACGGTGCAAGGGCGATATCGCCATGATATCAAGTTGCCCTGCGGCATGACGCGCCAACAAGTCAGGATGGCCGCGCAGCTTGGCAAGGACAGTCTGCTCGACATATTGCCCCGTTGGGATGACAGGCAGCCCGTGCGGTTTGTCGATGACCAACAGATGTTCATCAAGGTGCAATAGGGTCGGCTCGGCGGCAATGTATGGTTCATTTGCCACAGCGCGGTAATATTGCAGCGTCTGCCCTGCCCGATATGGCGCGGACGCTGTTTGAGGGTTGCCGTTGGTGTCAGTCACCAAACCATCTGCGAACCGTGCTTGCCAGTCGTCACGCGGAATATGGGCAAAATGCTGGCTAAAAAAATCCAGCAATGTGCCTTGTAGATAGGCGGTGTCGTGCGGTAGATAAATCCGACTGGATTTTGCGGTTGGTGGTTTGGTGGCGGTCATTTGGTTGCGATTGGTTGAGATTTGGGGCGGTATTGTCTCAAATGTTGATGGCGGCGACAATCTTGGCGCGGTTCAAAGGTCTTATCAATTCAATGACGAAGACAAGACAAGACAAGACAAGACAAGACAAGACAAGACAAGACAAGACAACAAATTTTAAATCAGCGTCATTTTTTTCGCATAAAAAATCTTTTTGGCATATTTTTGAATATTTTTTGGCTACAGTTCACTTGTTGTATTGGTTATTCTTTAATTTATTTTTTGAGGCAAAAAAAGAAAATCTTGTGAAATCAATACAACATAAAAAATTCTTATATGGTCGGTTAATAAAAGATAACGAATTTAAGCATAGCTTAAGCCCTGTTTTTCAAATAAATCTAACAAAACGGGCAACCAGGGATATGCTGATTTTTTTTACTAGAAAACCCTGCTTAGATAAGCATATCTCTTTTCCTTATGATTCTACTAAGCCACATCCTGATTATCCAGTTGATTTTAGGTTAGAGTAACAATTATGAGTTTAGCTAATTCAAATAAACTCGGTGGAGCAAATCTAGTAAATAGACTTGTACCGTTTGTCTTTTTAATAATTTGGAGTGGAGGGGCGCTATTTTCTAAGCTAGGTTTACAATATGCAGACGTTTGTAGCTTTCTTTTTTTAAGGTCAGCTTTGGCACTATCTATGCTTATCATGATATTTTCATCCAAAAAAGAATATCCTGCTGTAATACCTACACTTAAAAAAAATGATTTTTTTCGTATTATTGCTTCAGGGCTACTGCTGCAAGTTCTGTATTTAGTTTTCTATTTTTTATCCATTAAGAAACCTTTGCACGAACAAATGCACAAAAGTTTGTAAAAATGATATAATACAGTAAAATCAACCAGATAGCAAAAGACACCGATATGGCATGGAAACAAACAGGGCAACTGTCCCTAGCAGACAGTCTCATTAACGCTCACAAAGCCATCGAAGAACTCGATGAACTACATAACCTAATCAACTGGCAAACTATCGAACACACTCTACGCCACGTCCATAGCAGTGACCGTGGCGAAAGTGCCTTTCACCCTGTCATCATGTTTAAAATCTTACTACTACAAAAACTCTATAACCTATCCGACCCAGCCATGGAAAAACAACTGGCAAGAGATTTACTATTTCGTCGCTTTGTTGGATTATCACTTACCGATAACGTACCCGACCACAGCACCATCTGGCGATACCACAAACACCTAGGTGAACTTGGACTCATTGAACCCTTATTCAACCAAATCAATGAGCAACTAGCCGAGCAA